>CBDUBP010000016.1:0-16860 GCA_965365415.1 uncultured bacterium
GGTTGCATCAAGCGCTTCCTTCATCGCCGTTTCGACTTCCTTGCCGATCACATGTTCGCCGAAAGCCGAAATATAGTGTTTGATCCTTCCCGAAACAACGACACGATACGGCTTTGTCGACGTAAACCGAACCGTATCGCCTATGTTATATGCCCATAAACCTGCATTCGTCGAAATAATCAAAACATAATCGACCCCAATTTCGACATCTGAAATCGTAATCCGTTGCGGGTTTTCCTCAAAAAATCTATCTGCCCTGATAAACTCATAAAAAATCCCGGCATTCAGCAGCAAAAGCATTCCTTCTTCCTTTTGCGAATCCTGATAGGCAAAGAATCCTTCCGATGCGGGAAAAAGTTCAATGCTGTCGACTTTTCGTCCGATCCATCCCTCGAATTTGGCACGATAAGGCTCATAATTGACACCGCCGTAGATGAACAAATTGAAATTTGGAAAAATCTCCCCGACCGGCTTACCGGCTCGTTTGCCCAGCTTCTCAAAATACATCTGGACCCATGAAGGAATTCCTGAAATCATCGACATATTTTCACCGATCGTCTCCTCGACTATTGCATCGACCTTTGTTTCCCAATCTTCGATGCAATTGACATCCCATGAGGGCATGCGGTTTTTTTGCAGGTATTTCGGCACGAAATGAGCAACAATTCCCGAAAGACGGCCGAATTTTATTCCATGCTTTTCTTCTAAAATCGGGCTTCCCTGAAGGAATATCATTTTGCCGTCGACAAAATCGGTTTTGCCGGTTTCATGTATGTAATGAAGCATTGCATTTCGCGCCGCTTCGATATGGAATGGCATCGATTCTTTTGTCAGCGGGATGTATTTCGCGCCGGACGTCGTGCCTGAGGTTTTTGCAAAATATAGCGGTTTCCCCGGCCATAATATATCGGATGCTCCGCCGGCCACAAGGTCGACATAGGATTTTAACCCTTCATAATCACGTACAGGAACCTGTCGGACGAAATCGGAATGTGTTTTAATCGTTACAAACTCGTGATCATTTCCAAAACGGGTCGATTTTGCACTTGAGATCAGCATCTCGAACACATTCTGTTGCGATCTTACGGGATCAGCCGCCCATTTTCTGGTCTTCGACACAATGATACGGGCGAATATTCTGGAGGCAATCGATTTTAATGACATTACTCGAATTCAATAAAAGTTTGCGGGTCGACCGGATAACCGTCTTTCCATAATTCAAAGTGAAGATGCACTCCGGTCGATTCTGTTCCGGTTGAGCCCGCGAGCGCGATCACTTCGCCCGTTTTTACCACGTCACCCTGACCTTTTGTCAGTGAGGACGCATGTTTATACGCAGAAATGAATCCGTTATTATGCCGTACGATGATCACGTTTCCGGTCGACGGTGTCCAATCGGCAAATATCACCGTTCCGTTCAATGTGGATTTTATCGGGGTATTTACGGGAAGCGCAACATCTATCGCATAGTGCTTCTTCTTCGAATCGTATCTCTCGGTAATAATTCCTTTTGCCGGAGGAAACAAAACGCTGGCAGCGACCGCTTTTGATTTTTCAAAGAGGTTGTATTTATCCTCACGGCTTACCTGTTCCCTGAGTTCCAATTCAGCTTTTGTCGGGCCTGGAACGTCGCCTTCAGTAACAGTCTCGGCCTGGATCGAATCTTTATTGAACTTTGCAAAATCAAGGTCGCCGGTCAGTATTTTCCGGATCGATGCAATATATGCATCGTTATTTCGAATGACATTTCTAAGCGAATCGGATTTCAATGCGAGCTCAGTAGCGTCTCGTTTGAGCTGTGATGATGCATATCCTGGAATGTATTCCCGCAGCGGCGTAAATGCGATGATGTATGTTGTGACGAAAATAATCAGGACCGCGCCCAATGTCGCCACGATAAAGACATTCATCAATGTCAGTCGCAACGAGAAAACCTCGTCGAATGTTTCCTCATTGATAATGACTAGACGATTCTTGGTAAAAAACCGTTTCTTGAGCTGCTTTCGTCTTAACCTTCTCTTCTTCTTTTTTTCAGACATGAGCTGGGTTTGGGCAAATATAGTTGAAAAGTGCTGTTTTATCCGATGATTCGAGCCTTCCGAACGTCATAAATATTTGTCAAGCAACGAAATCAGCGAGTCGTTTTATTTTTATCTTTGTCGAATAATTGCTTCGGCATCAATACGCGCATCATGGGTAAATTTGGTCTTACAGAAATCCTGGTCATTTTGGTGATCGTCCTGCTGCTTTTCGGCGGCAAGAAAATTCCTGAAATGATGAAAGGCCTCGGCTCCGGTATAAAAGAGTTCAAGAATGCGGCTAAAGACGAACAGCCGCCAGTCAAAAAAGAGGAAGAATCCAAAAGCTAAAACATCAAACTAAAGCTTCATGAAAATGAGGCTTTTTTTATTGGATTATCATACTGAGCTGAATGCGTTTCCGCTGTTCGTCAATCTCAACGACTTTAACCTGCACATGTTGATGAAGTTTCACCACTTCATTCACATCTTTGACGAATCCTTCCTTTAATTGCGAGATGTGCACAAGTCCGCTTTCTTT
Organism: uncultured bacterium; assembly: GCA_965365415.1. Taxonomy (GTDB): domain Bacteria; phylum Bacteroidota; class Bacteroidia; order Flavobacteriales; family Flavobacteriaceae; genus Flavobacterium. Next base: position 2,560 of record CBDUBP010000016.1, read on the forward strand.
GATTCCAATGTCGACAAAGCATCCAAAATTGGTAATGTTATTGACGATTCCCGGCAGGATCATTCCGGTGCGCAAATCCGAAATATTTTTGACCGTGCTGTCGAACTCGAACATCTTTGCCGATTTGCGTGGATCAAGTCCGGGTTTTTGAAGTTCCCTGACGATATCTGAAACCGCATGTTTTCCAATTTCCCCTGTGATATATTTTTCGGGGTCGATCTTCCCGGCGAGTTCTGCGTTTCCGATCAATTCAGATAATGCCACGCCCAAATCTTTCGCCATCTTTTCCACAACAGGATAGCTTTCCGGATGGACGGCAGAATTATCGAGCGGATTTTTTCCAGTCGAAATCCTGATAAAAGCAGCAGCCTGCTGAAAGGCTTTATCGCCAAGCCGTGGCACTTTTTTCAGGTCTTTCCTGTCCGTGAAAAGTCCATTTGCAGAACGATAGGTAACGATGCTTTCAGCGAGTTTTTCACCGATTCCCGAGACATATGCGAGCAAATGCTTTCCGGCCGTGTTGATATTGACGCCGACTGCATTGACACAGCGCATCACGACCACATCGAGTTCTTCGCGAAGTTTATTTTGGTCGACATCATGCTGATACTGCCCGACTCCGATCGCTTTTGGGTCGATTTTTACCAATTCGGCCAATGGATCCGACAATCGCCGTCCAATCGAAACCGCGCCGCGGACCGTTACATCATAATTTGGGAATTCCTCCCTGGCGATCCTGGACGCCGAATATACCGATGCGCCGGCTTCACTGACAATAAAAACTTCCACGTTATTGTCGAACGGCACTTTCTTGATGAATGCTTCAGTTTCTCGCGATGCGGTTCCGTTTCCTATCGCAATCGCCTGGATCTTGTATGCATTTGCAAGCGATCTTACTTTCTTGATGGCAATTTGGGTTTCACTCTGCGGTGGATTCGGAAAAATCGTTTCATTATATAAAAGGTCACCTTTTTCGTCGAGACATACGATCTTGCAGCCGCTTCGAAATCCGGGATCGATTCCCATGATGCGTTTCTCGCCAAGTGGCGGTGCCATGAGCAGCTGGCTAAGATTCGATGCGAATACTTTAATTGATGCTTCATCTGCACGAACTTTCGCCTCCTGCAATGCCTCATTCGACAACGCGGGGGCGAGTAATCGTTTGTAACTGTCTGCAATCGCCTTGCTGATATGCTCCGCGGATTCAGATCTTGAATTTTTGATGATTGTATTTTCGATAAATCCGATCGCCTCAACATCATCGATTTCAAGCTTGATCCTAAGGATTCCTTCATTCTCGCCGCGCAGCATCGCAAGCAGCCGATGTGGCGGAGTTTTGGAAAGCGGCTCACTCCAATCGGCGTATTGCCTGAATTTTTCAGCTAGATTTCTTTGATCATCCGTAGCGTCATCTTTCAGCTTGATCAATTTTGAAGCGATCGCCGAGCGCCTTTCAAAGGTCCGACGTAACTGACGCCTAATAAAAATATTCTCGTTGATCCATTCAGCGATGATATCGCGTGCGCCCTGAAACGCTTCATCTTCATTTCGAACTTTATCATTGAGGTATCGTAAAGCAATATAATCAAGGTCTGGCGTGTTCTGCGCCATGATGATCTTCGCCAATGGTTCCAGTCCGTTTTCGCGTGCGGCATCGGCTTTTGTCTTTCGCTTTTTCTTAAATGGCAGATAAATATCTTCAATCTCCTGAAGGTCAAAACTCGATTCGATGCTTTGCCGAAGTTCCGTTGTCAATGCGCCTTGTTCTGAGATGGAGTTTAGTATAGACTCCTTTCTGTTCGAAATAGCGATGAATTCCTTTTGATATTTCGCGATCAGTTCGATGACTTCCTCGTCAAGGTTTCCAGTCTGGTCTTTTCTATATCTCGCAATAAACGGGATCGTACAATCTTCGTCAAGTAACTTTATAGTATTTCGAATACCGGATTCCGGTGCGGAAATGTGTTTTTTGATGTAATCTAACATAGATGGAGAATCAAGAAAAAAGATTTAATCCTGGACGATAAAATCCTTTGGATCTGTCTTTTTAAACTCAGGCTGGATATTTATGTGGTTGATGTCGAATTTTTTAAAAAGCACAATTTCCACTTTGTGCAAAAGATCGTTGAATTGCGACATTGTAATGTCGTCACTACAGTCGAGATGCGCTTCGAGATGAAGCTCCTCATCGTTCAGATGCCATACATGGATATGATGAAGCTTGTTGACGCCCGGGATTTTATGAACTTCACGGACGATCTTTTTGATATCTATATGCGCAGGCGTAAAAAGCATTAAAATCTGTGTTGATTTTCGCAGAAGGTCGACGCCTACTATTATTAGGTAAACTGCAATGATCAGCGTGAGCAGGCTATCTACCCAAAACCAGCCGAAATACTTCATCAGCAAACCGCCAATCAGTACAGCAACCGACGCCATGGTATCGGTCAGCAAATGAATGTACGCCGACCGCATGTTGAGGCTTTTTTCGGCATCGTTCTTAAGCATCAGAACCGAAATTCCGTTTGCAACAATACCGATGACGGATAACCAGATGACAATCCCTGCTGAAATTGCTTCGGGTTGATAAAATCTTCTGAAAGCCTCGAATATCAAAACAACGGCGACAATAATCAATGTCATCGCATTGATGAAAGCGGCCATGATTCCCGCTCGTTTGTACCCGAATGTGTGATGCAGTGACGCTTTCCGACGTGACAGTCGATGTGCGACATAACTAAAAATCAGTGAAAGAACATCGCTGAAATTATGGAGTGCGTCAGAAATCAGCGCCAGGCTTCCTGAAATGATTCCGCCGACGACCTGTGAAATGGTAATGACAATGTTAAGCAGGATTGAAATCAGCAGATTTTTTCCACCGACCTCATGCTTGTGGATATGGACATGTCCATGGCTCATCTACAGCCGATTTTATCGACCCGGTTCTGGTGCCGGCCGCCTTCAAAAGCGGTATCCAAAAAAGTTTCGGCAATTTCCACCGCTTGTCTGATCGAGGTATAACGCGCCGGAATGCTAAGGATATTTGCATCATTGTGCTGCCGCGCAAGTGCTGCGATCTCTTTTGTCCAGCATAATGCACCACGAATTCCCTGATGTTTGTTGACCGACATATTGATGCCATTCCCGCTTCCGCAAATCACAATACCTAAATTCGCATTTGCTGATTCGACATCTTTCGCAACCGGATGCGCAAAATCGGGATAATCCACCGAATCGGCCGTGTCGGTTCCATGGTTGACAACTTGGTAGCCGCGCGATTTAAGCATGGCTACGATAGCATGTTTGTACTCAGGGCCGGCATGATCATTTCCAATCGAGATTTTCATAATCGTTTTTTACAAAATTACTCAATAACTAAGTATGATTGAAGTGGAAATACACCAATGAATTTTATAAAATAAACCACCAATTATGTAATTGTTGATAACAAAACGCAAGTTCCTGATTTCATTGGCGATTGATATTTAAAAAGATTGTTGATAATCTAAACATCGAAAATGACAAAAAAATTTGGAGGGATGGATAAAATTTGCCAATCAAAAATTGAATCGGATCCTCAAAGAAAAGTTTGCGGTTTTTGTGGTTAAGTTATGAGAATTGATTCTGGCTCTTATGAACAATGTCCATTGAAAAAACAATTCACAAAAGTCTGTCAATAGAAAAATGCAGACGATGTTAATAAAATTTTAACACTGCTTGTACGACAGTAATTTAACGATGCGGGACGATGTTGACAACCTGTAATAACTAGTATTAATTAAAATTCAAATACACTTTTCAAAAACTTATGCGGGCTATCAACACACTATAATAAGCATCAAAAATTTAATTTAAATCAATTTTTAAAAATGATGTATTTAATGATTGTTGATAACATCAAACTATTTTCAGCGACCGGTCGCCATCGAGTTGACGGAGGATCAATTCTACCGTTTCCCGGTCTTCGGGATGAATCTTCAGCCGGATGCCGCCAAGTGCAAGCGAATACATAGATGCCAGGTTAATCATCTCTTCGTTTTCAAAAAAATGGGCTATGCCTTCCATTGCAAGACGATGTTTTAAAATCGTAATTTCGTGAGGATAGTGAAAGGTCGCAACTGTGATGAATTTCTCCATTGTCTTTAAAATTACTGAATATCAATTTCTCCCTATTGAAATTCGAGTTAATATTTGTTTAAACTTCAGGCTTGAAATTCAGGTTCGTAAAGTATTTCGTAATTTTCACGAATTATAGATACAAATGAAACAACACGGAAAAAAGGATAAGAAACAAAAAGACTTTTCACATAAAATATTAAAACTGCTTTCAAAGCATCCCGAGAAAACTTATAACTACAAGCAGATCGCTGCAAAATTTGAAGTCGACGATACCAATAGCAGGAATGAGATCATCAAGGAACTCAAGCTGCTGGCCGCATCAAAGAAAATCATCGAAACCGAGCCTGGCAAATACATGGTCAAAGCCGGAAGCCGGGATTACTACGAAGGCAAGATCGATATGACTGCGAGAAAGACAGCCTATTTCGTATGTCCGGATTTCGAAGAAGACGTTTTTATACCATCCAACAATCTTAATCACGCACTCGACGGCGATACCGTAAAAGTTTATGTATATAACCGGCGCAGCGGCAAACGACCGGAAGGAGAAGTCATCGAAGTCATCGAACGCAAAAAGACGGAATTTGTCGGCGTGATCGATATTCAGAAAAATTTTGCTTTTGTGATCACCGCCAATGCAAAGATGTACACCGACATTTTTATTCCAAAGGATAAGATCGGTGACGCGCAGCAAGGTGATGTCGTCCTTGCCAAAATTGAGGACTGGCCCGCGAAAGCCGACAGTCCGTTTGGAACGATTTTGCAGGTTCTCGGCAAGCCCGGTGAACACGATACGGAAATCCACGCGATCTTAGCAGAATACGGACTCCCATATGAATTTCCACCCGAAGTTGAAGCTTTTGCTGAAAACATAGATACATCGATCAAAGATGATGAGATCGCGAACCGCCGCGACATGCGCGATACGCTGACCTTTACGATCGATCCTAAGGACGCCAAGGATTTTGATGACGCACTGTCATTCAAAAAGCTTGAAAATGGAAATTACGAAATCGGCGTCCACATTGCCGATGTTTCTTATTATTTACAGGAAGGAACAGTACTCGACGAAGAGGCTTACAGCCGCGCAACATCGGTTTACCTGGTAGATCGCGTGGTTCCGATGCTTCCCGAAGTGCTTTCAAATTTTGCGTGCTCGTTGCGTCCGCATGAAGAAAAATATACCTTTTCTGCTGTTTTCGAGATCAATCAAAATGCACAGGTAGTCAATCAATGGTTTGGAAGAACGGTAATATATTCAGACCAGCGTTTTGCCTATGAAGAAGCGCAGCACATCATCGATCACGCTAACGGGAACATTCCCGAAGAGATTTCAATAACCGGCGAATCGTATGATGTTTCAGATGACATCAAGGATGCTGTGCTGACAATGGACCGCCTGGCGAAGATATTACGCAAAGCACGATTAAAGAATGGTGCTATCTCGTTTGATAAGGTTGAAGTTAAATTCCACCTCGATGGGAACGGCGAGCCTACAGGAGTGTATTTTAAAGTATCGAAAGATGCCAATCACCTGATTGAGGAGTTCATGCTTCTGGCAAACAGGAAAGTTGCTGAATTCATCGGAAAGCAAAATAAAACATTTGTTTATCGGATCCATGACGAACCGGATGAAGATAAATTGATGGGACTGCAATCGATCATTTCGAAATTCGGTTACAGCATCAGTTTTAAATCGAAGATGGATATTTCAAAATCGCTCAATAAGCTTCTCGATGATGTTTCCGGCAAAAAAGTGCAAAATCTTGTCGATACATTGACGATCCGAAGCATGAGCAAGGCTAAATATTCGACGGATAACATTGGCCATTACGGACTCGCATTCGATTATTATTCGCATTTTACATCACCCATCAGGCGTTATCCGGATGTTATGGCGCATCGATTACTTCAGCATTACCTCGATGGAGGAAAATCTGTCGCAGCAGATGTTTACGAAGAAAAATGTGCACATTCGTCGAACATGGAAAACCTCGCGACGAATGCTGAGCGCGATTCGGTAAAATACATGCAGGTAAAATACATGCAGGATCATAAAGACCAGGAATTCCTTGGAGTCATTTCAGGTGTCACGGAATGGGGAATCTATGTGGAGATCATTGAGAACAAATGCGAAGGGATGTGCCGCATTCGTGAGATCAAGGACGATTATTATATGTTTGATGACAAGCAGTACGCTCTTGTCGGCGAAGTTTCGAAGAACATCTTACAGCTTGGCGATGAAGTTTATGTCAAAGTTAAGAACGCAGATTTGGTCAAAAAGCAACTTGATTTTTATTACATCAGGAAGAAAGACGATAATCCAGTTTAATCATATAATCATGAAAGAGATACTTTTAATTGGCTTGATGCTGACCGGATTTTACGGATCGGCTCAAATTGTAAAGAATGTTGGTGATTTCCATGAAGTCAAAGTTTTCGACAGGATTTCGGTTCAGTTGGTGGAATCCGGCGAGAATAAGGTTGAGATCAATGGCAAACGCAGCAAAGATGTTGAAGTTGTCAATAATAATGGTGAACTTAAGATCCGGATGACCCTCGAGAAACTGCTTAAGGGTGAAGAGATCGATGCTACGGTTTATTACACACGATTAAAAAATATCGAGGCCGGACAAGGTTCTTTTGTAGGATCTTCCGGTCCCGTAAAAGCGACGTCACTTGATGTCAATGCCAAAGAAGGCGCGGAAATCAAGCTCAATCTCGACGTTACGGAAGTTGAAGTGCGGGCCGTGACCGGTGGAATCGTCACTTTGTCAGGAACCGCCACTGAAGTCGAAGCAAATCTTGGAACCGGCGGTATCCTCAATGCAAAATCATTGGAAGCGATGAGCGCTGATGTTTCAATTAATGCGGGCGGAGAAGCTACGGTTTATGCGACAAAGCTTGTCGAAGCGGATATCAAAGCCGGCGGAACCGTAACTTATTATGGGGATCCGGAGAAGGTCGAAGAAAAGACCACGCTTGGTGGCACGATCAGGAAAGGGAACTGATTTCGTCATTTCGCATGATAAATCCTTATTTTTGACGGTTACTCAGCAACGCTTATGATGCAGGATATACTTACGGCGGTACCGCTCGGAATATTTTTGAGTTTTCTGATTGGTCCGGTTTTTTTCGTATTGCTTGAAACCAGTGCCGTAAAGGGAATTCGGGCAGCGCTTGCGTTCGATTGCGGCGTCATCATTGCAGATATCGTGTTTATCCTTATCGCTTACGGAAGCAGCTACCGCCTGATCATGAGCATCAAGAACGACCCCGGGATATTTATTTTCGGAGGCATTCTGATGCTTACCTATGGAGTCATTTCCTTCCTTAAACTTCGAAGAACAGGCAAACTGATAGTGAAGGAGAAAGATGTTACGGTAGAAATGATCAAAAAGAATTATGGCAATCTTTTTCTTAAAGGATTTCTTCTGAACTTTATCAATGTAGGCGTTTTGCTTTTCTGGTTCATGATCCTGATTACCATGGGTCCAAAGCTTAACCTTGAAACATCGCGGCTTGTCACTTTCTTTTCGGCGGTACTTGGTACGTATCTTTTGGTCGATCTTGGAAAGATCATTCTCGCGAAACAACTGAAAAGCAGACTGACACCTTCGAACATCCTGCGGATCAAAAAAGGCATCAGCATCATGCTTGTGATTTTCGGATTGGCAATCATGTCGCAGGCCTGGTTTCCCAACGACCAGAAGTTTGTGAAGGACGCCTTGGAAAAGATCAAATAGCAGTCTTTAATTGGGTTTTATAAATTGCCAGTTGTAATTTCTTTTTTATATTTGCCGTCCATCAGGGCGTCGTGGCCGAGTGGCTAGGCTGGGCTCTGCAAAAGCTCCTACAGCGGTTCGAATCCGCTCGATGCCTCAAAAAAAATCCCCTTGTAAGAGGGGATTTTTTGTTTATGTGTTGATTCGTTGATTTGAGCGACCCGCATCAACAAATAAACAAATAAACAAATAAACAAATCATCAATTCCTATATTCTTCCATTTGAACCGTCACCATTTCCACATCGCCGCCAATAGGTGGATTGAGTTTTGAAACTGAAAGGGAAATTCGGGCAACTTCGGGGCTTTCGTCAAAAATTCGCTTAACGATGCGATGCGCAACATGTTCGAGCAGGTTAGAACGAATGGCCATTTCTTCCATCACGATTTTATTAAGAAAGACATAATCGACCGTATCTTCCAGTTTATCACTTATGGCTGATTTTCGAAGGTCGGTCTTGATTTCCAGATCGACTGAATAATCAGATCCGATGCGTCCTTCTTCAAGCAGGCATCCGTGATATGAAAAGGTCCGGATATTTTTAAGTTTGATGATTCCCATATGTTCTTTTTCTATGATAAAGGTAAGAAATCCCGTCGTTCCGATAAGCCTTAATTCATACCTTTGCGCTTTACTTTTATCCATGTCAACAGAAGAAAAATCGCTGAATTTCATCGAGCAGATCATTGAGGCCGACCTAAAAGCAGGAATGTCAAAAGACAAGTTGCGTTTTCGATTTCCACCTGAGCCGAACGGTTTTTTACATATTGGCCACGCGAGTGCGATATCGCTGAATTTTGGATTGGGAATCGATTATGATGCGCCTGTCAACCTTCGTTTCGACGACACGAATCCGGCCAAGGAAGAGCAGGAATATGTTGATGCGATCAAGCGGGATGTGGAATGGCTTGGATTCAAATGGGCCGAAGAAAGATATGCGTCGGATTATTTCGATCAGTTGTACGATTGGGCTGTGATGCTGATTAAGGATGGAAAAGCTTATGTCGACAGCCAGTCATCGGAAGCGATGGCCGAACAAAAAGGAACGCCGACCACACCTGGTGTAAACAGCCCTTTTCGCGATCGATCCTTTGATGAGAATTTAGACCTGTTTGAGAGGATGAGAAATGGCGAATTCCCTGAAGGCACACATATTTTAAGGGCGAAAATCGACATGTCGTCGCCAAACATGCTGATGCGCGACCCGATCATGTACCGCATTTTACACAAACATCATCATCGTACGGGCGACAAATGGTGTATTTATCCGATGTACGATTGGGCGCATGGTCAGAGTGATTATCTCGAACAGATCTCACATTCGTTTTGTACGCTCGAATTTTTGCCGCACCGTGAATTGTATGATTGGTTTTTGGATCAGATCTACGATGAGAACCTCGTTCGTCCGAAGCAGCGCGAATTCGCACGGCGGAATTTAAGCCATACCGTTGTCAGCAAACGTAAACTTCTGCAGCTTGTTAACGAAGGTCATGTACGCGGCTGGGACGATCCCCGGATGTCGACGATTTCCGGCTTGAGAAGGCGTGGATATACTGCATCTTCGCTTCGCAATTTCGCGTCTACGATTGGTATTGCAAAGCGTGATAATCTGATCGATGTTTCGCTTTTGGAGCATTGTATCCGTGAAGACCTAAACAAAACCGCGCCGCGGGTAATGGCGGTTGTTGATCCGGTAAAGCTTGTGATCACGAATTATCCCGATGGAAAGGAAGAATGGCTTGAAGCTGAGAATAATCCTGAGGATCCGAATGCCGGATTTAGAAAAGTCGCGTTTGCGAAAGTGCTTTATATCGAGCGTGAGGATTTTATGGAAGATGCGCCTGCCAAATTCTTCAGATTGTCGATTGGCAAGGAAGTGCGTTTAAAGAATGCCTACATCATAAGGGGTGAAGAATTTCGCAAGGATGCGGCTGGAAATATCACTGAAATCCACGCTACATATGATGCCGACTCCTTAAGCGGTAGCGGTACCGCGGCAAGCGAGCGCAAAGTGTCAGGAACATTGCATTGGGTTTCGGCCAATCATGCAGTCGAAGCCGAGATCCGTTTGTATGACCGCCTTTTTACAGATGAGGCGCCCGATTCGCATAAGGAAAAGGATTTTTTGGAATTCGTTAATCCTGAGTCGCTAAAGATCGTAAAGGGATTTGTCGAACCAAGTTTGAAGGATGCGAAAGCTGAGGAACGGTTTCAATTTCAACGCATTGGGTACTTTGTGGTAGATAAAGATGCAGACACTAATGCGTTGGTTTTCAACCGGACCGTCACCTTGAAAGATGCGTGGGAAGAAAAAGGCAAAAAAGAAGAGAATCTGATCAATAACAGCCTGAAAGAAATCAATCGTTATTTTAAAGTAACGAGCGATTCTGAACGCGAAGCAATTGAAAAATCAATTGCCGATAACATCCGGAACATTTCAAGTTTCAGCCTGCTTCAATCTGCGATCCGAAAAAATGTCAACAATAATAAAAGTTCCCTTTTGTTTGCAAACTGGATTTTGAAATATTCCAATCGTATCACCTCTTCAGACATTGACAAAGAACTTTTGGAAAAATTGAAAACGATGTCTGAAAAAAGCGAATCGGCTTTCGTCCGCGAGGCAGTTTTGTATCCATAGATTTTTACAATGTGATTTTTCGTTATGATCACGAATTTAAATTATAGTTGTCTGTGATTGATTTTAAAATTCCAATTGATTTGTTCTATTAAAATCGACATTCATATTTTAGTTTTAATCAATAAACAGAAATGTATAAGGTGATTCGATTATTGCCTGCTCGAAATCCTTTTAAAATGCGTAATTTGAAGTTTCAGTCCTCCAAAAGGAATTTAACCCGGCATTAACAGCGAAATTCTTATTTCCGATATAACTTGGGTAAAAATCAAAATCATGAAACGTAAAACAGATTTACCCATCGCACTCATCGCCGGTGTCGCTATCGGAACAGCAATCGGAATTTTGCTTGCACCGAATAAAGGTTCTGAAACCCGCAGGAAAATCAAAGAAGGTTACGACGATGCGAAGAATAATTTGAAGGACAGGATTTCGATCGCCAAACAAAAGTTCAGTGAAATGGATTTTGAAGGATCGTATGATGAAGTATTTTCCGATATTGGAGATAAATCCGAAGAAGTGATCTCACTGCTGGAGAGAAAACTTCAGTCGCTCAAAGATGAAGCTGCAAAAATGAAAGGATAAAAAAAGAGGCTCAGGGCCTCTTTCTTTTTTAACTTCCGGGTTCAAGATCTTCAGGATCACCGCCTTCGCGAAGATGCCGGTAATCATCCGACGGCTTATGTTCATCCTTTTTTGTTTTAGCGCGCCTCTCCCCTTTTTTCATCGCCTCACCAATCTGGTTCGACGCCGTGAAAGATGCAACCATATTATTGAGCATGTCACTTCCGGCCTGAGGTGAATTCGGCAACAGGATCAGGTTCGAATTGGTATCTGCTCCGATCGACTGCAATGTGTCGTAATGTTGGGTAACGACGATCAATGCCGAGGCTTCTTGGGAATTGATGCCGACTTTATTCAGGACATCCACACTTTCCACGAGTCCGCGTGCAATTTCGCGGCGCTGATCCGCAATACCCTGACCTTGCAGGCGTTTACTTTCCGCTTCCGCTTTCGCTTTTGCAACGATTCGGATTCGTGAACTTTCCGCCTCAAATTCGGCCGCCGTCTTTTCACGATCTGCCGCGTTGATCCGGTTCATGGCATTTTTAACCTGGATATCGGGATCGATATCAGTTACCAATGTATTGATGATATCGTATCCATAAGTCGTCATAGCTTCATTCAATTCGCGTTTGACGGCAATCGCAATATCATCTTTCCTTTCGAAAACGTCATCGAGCTTTAGCTTTGGAACTTCGGCACGGACGACATCAAAAACGTATGCAGTAATCTGATCGTGAGGATATTCAAGTCGGTAAAATGCATCGTACACTTTATCTTTTATGACCATGAACTGAACCGAAACCTTGAGTTTCACGAACACGTTGTCTTTTGTCTTCGTTTCGATCACAACATCGAGTTGGGTAATTTTAAGATTGATCTTTCCTGCGATCTTATCGATAATCGGAATTTTTAGCTGTAATCCGGAATGGCGGATGCTTTGAAATTTCCCGAATCGCTCGATAATCGCTGCCGTTTGCTGCTTGACGGTAAAGAACGAAGAAAATAGCAGTATCAGTGCTAATACGGTAAGTACAATAGAGGTAACGTCCATATAAAGTTTGTTTAAAATCAGGGTTAATGTACGAAAAATACTTTAGGTTTGCCGGATTGAAACAAGCTATGAAGAAGTTGATCATTACGATGCTGGCATTTCTGCCGGTTTGTTCTTTCGCCCAATTTCGTGAAGGAGATTCGAACCATATTGGCATTTTTGGCGGAGTAAACCAATTTTCGCTCTACACGAGTGATTTTGAGGCGAAACCCGGTACAGGATGGAACGCCGGACTGAGCATGCGTGGCGGATTCTATAATGATTTCGATATGGTTTACGCGATCCAGTTCAGTGAGAACAACTTTTCGGTTGAAGCCGAAAGTCTCGGTGCTTCGCGGGATGTCGATTTTAAACTCTCCTCGGCACAGCTCTCATTGTTACTGAGCTATAAGTTCATCGGTAATCATTTAAGCGTCGAATTCGGACCGATGTTCCAGGTAAATGGCGAATTGACCCTTGATGAAAACGATGAGGAAATGATATTGTCGGGAACGGACGTAACGGCAAAGGACTTCGCGAACATTTCGCGGGTGAGCTTTTATCCGACCATAGGATTGACGGCCGGTGTCACGCATTTCCGCGCAAACGTAACTTATCAGTACGGCGTCAATAACATGCTTGCGAAACTTGACGGTGGATATAAAGGACACGCCGGGATAATTACCGGAAACCTGATCATTTACCTCTGATCAGGAAAGATTCGCGATGGCGCGCTTGATGCGGTGAATCGTTTCCTCCTTGCCAATCATTTCGATGATATCGAACAAATGCGGGCCTTTCAACGCGCCGACAAGGCTAAGACGAAGCGGCTGCATGATTTTCCCCATACCGATTTCCCTGGATGCGATCCAGTTTTTAACGACAGTTTCGATGTTGGCTGAGGAGAAGTCGTCTTCGGCTTCAATGACATCGATCAATTCCGACATCAGGTCTGAAGTGTCTTCCTTCCAATTCTTTGATGCCTTTTCATCATAGATTTCGGGAGTTTCAAAGAAATAGTCAGACAGTTCCCAAAATTCGGAAACGAAATGAGCGCGTTCTTTAATTAGTGAAACGACTTTCGAAACGTATAAAATGTCGGTCTTGATTCCTTTTTCATTAAGGATTTTCAGAAAATCTTTGGCAAGTGATCCATCGTTACGTTTGATGAGATACTGATGGTTGAACCATTTGTTTTTCTCAGGATCGAATTTGGCGCCTGCTTTATGAACCCGCGACAGATCGAAAGCTTCCACTAAATCATCGAGTGAATAGATCTCACGGTCGGTACCATCATTCCAGCCCAGAAGAGCGAGGAAATTTATGACAGCCTCAGGGAAATATCCTTTTTCGCGATATCCCGAAGAGATTTCGCCGGTCATTGGATCTTTCCATTCGAGAGGAAAAACAGGAAATCCCAGTTTATCGCCGTCACGCTTTGATAGCTTTCCGTTTCCTACCGGTTTTAGGATCAGGGGCAGATGCGCAAATTCGGGCGCTTCCCATCCAAACGCACGATAGAGCAAGACGTGCAGCGGCATTGAAGGAAGCCATTCCTCTCCTCGAATGACGTGCGAGGTTTCCATCAAATGGTCGTCGACAATATTGGCCAGATGGTATGTCGGCATCCCATCACTTTTGAACAAAACTTTGTCATCCAATAAATTAGTATCGAATTTTATATCCCCACGGATGATGTCGTGGAGATGAAGTATTTCACCAATCGGTGTTTTGAATCGAATGACATATTCGTTCCCCGAATTGATGCGTTCATTGATCTCGCTTTCAGTCAACGTCAAAGAATTGTCGAACTGTAACCGGTTTTCATGATTGTATATAAACGTCTTTCCGTTTGATTCGTAGTCTTTACGGAGCGAATCAAGTGCGTCATTCGAATCAAAAGCATAATAGGCATTACCGGATTGGATCAAACGATCTGCATACTGGCGATAAAGATCTTTTCGTTCGCTTTGCCGGTAAGGCCCGAACTTTTCATTGCGGCCCACGGTTTCGCCCGGCGCAATTCCGAGCCAGTCCAAAGCTTCAAGAATATATTGTTCAGCGCCTTCAACATATCGGTTTTGATCAGTATCCTCAACCCGCAGATAAAATGTACCGTTGTTCTTTTTTGCGAACAGATAATTAAAGAGTGCGGTTCTGACACC
>CBDUBP010000017.1:0-16652 GCA_965365415.1 uncultured bacterium
TGATTAATACTCATTTTCATTACTCAGCTTCATTTCGATCAATCGTTGCGCAACATTCAGAAATGATGAACACAAAACTTCAAAAGGCTCTTAACAAAAAAAACCATGACAGCGACGAGTCATACAAAATCATCTATTATCATTCATTTATAAAGAGTTGATTGTAGGATTTTTACGTATTTTAGCGCTGATTCTTAAGCGAAAAAAGCTTAGGCAAAGCCGTAGTTAAAGTATATATGTAGTAATGATACCATCAGGTACCAGAGTATGTATCTACCCAAAAGATGTGCAGCGGATTACCGGCAAACAATATCTCCAGGCGAGATTGTATTTATTGAAGATTAAAAAGCACCTCCAAAAGGAGCCGCATCAGATGATCTCAATAGAAGAATTCTGCGAGTATTCCGGATTACAGATACAACACGTGTTGCGCTGCATAGGGTAAAAAAACAGCAACTTTCACGTTGAACAATAGTCCTAAAGCCGATCGAAACCAGTCCAATTTTTAGTACAATACCTGACCAAATATTTTGGCAATTCTTGCCGATTCCGTATCTTTATGTATCAAAAGGCAGAAGCGAGTTTGCCGAGAGGGGTATAATTCGGGGTACGTAAATTTTGAAGCATTCTTAAGTCCTACCAATATTAGGCTTCGGCCCAACCGTTCGAATCTGATCGTGGTCACTTAATTACACTTCAAATTACGTCAAAACCCCATAAACCTTAGAGTTTTAGGGGTTTTTTCATTTTCCTCCCATCAAACAAATTCAATAAAAAGCAATGACACAGTCAAACCGCCGTCTGATCAATTATACATCTTTTCCAGCCTGGCAAAATTGAGGATCGTAATCTTTCTTCCATCCATCGCCACCAGATTGTCATTTTTGAAATCACTGAGCGTCCGGATAAAAGATTCTGTGGCGACACCTGCAATGGCCGCCAAATTTTCACGCGACAAATCAATTTCAAAATTTGGGATTTGATCAGGGTTGTATTTTTTGTACAATACCACCAGTGCATCCGCTACTTTTTTTCGCAAAGAATTGTAGGCAAGACTTAGCAATTGCTCTTCCTTTTCACTGAAATTTCGGGCCAGGATACTGATGAATTTTTTCATGACAGCCGGGTTGCTGCCAATTAAATGTTCAAATTCCGATTTTGGAATTTCAATCAGGGATGTCTCCTCTAATGTTTCAGCAGTTTCTTCATATTTACTTGCGTCCAAAAGAGCGGCAAATCCCAAAAAATCACCGGAGTTATAAAGATTCATCACAAGCTCTTTCCCGTCAGCATTCCTTTTATAGGTCTTAACTTTCCCCTCCGTAATATAAAATAATCTCGAAGGGAAGCTTCCTTCCATGTAGATGTACTGTTTGCTTTTATAAGTTGCCAGGTTTCGGCCCTGTTTTAATAATTCAAGTTGGTGTTCTCCTTCGGCAGTCGAGATCAGCATATTCACTCCATTCACTCCCGGTTGGAAATCTTTCCTTAACAATTCGTTTTTCTTAAGGCGGCTTTCAACGGCATTTAACATTTCAGTACCGTTAAACGGCTTGATAATGTAATCATCGGCGCCCATTTCCATGCCCTTGCGTACTTCCCAACGTTCCGATTTGGCCGTAAGGAATATAAACGGGATGCTTTGCAACATCGGATCTTTTTGCAACATGTGCAAGACACCGAAGCCGTCAAGTTCCGGCATCATGATATCACAGATGATCAGGTCGGGCATAACCGTTTTGGCCATTGAAACTCCCGCCATTCCATTCTCGGCGGCAAATGACTGGTATTGCGCCATCTCGAGAATTTCGCAGATGTTTTCCCGAATTTCGGTATTGTCCTCAATAACTAAGATCTTATGCATTTTCATTATTGAATATTGAAACAAATATTGAAGGTAGATCCTTCTCCAAGCGTGCTTTCGCAGGATATAGTGCCGTTCATTAATTGTACGTATTTACTGACAATATGCAATCCCAAGCCTGTGCCCTGGATATGCGAAACGTTGGTTCCCCGGAAAAAGCGTTCAAATAAATGTTCTTGATCTTCCTCGGAAATTCCAAAGCCCTCATCTCGAACGGACACCTGCACACTCCCGTTTTGACGATTGCTTGAGATGTGGATCAAACTGTTTTCAGGGCTGAATTTGATCGCATTCGAACAAAGGTTTATGAGTATATGCTTCAGCATCGACTGATCAAGGTATACCTCATCGGGACCTTCATGCTCGTACACAATCTTTTGGCCTGGTTTGAGCAATTCGTAAATATCGGAAGTGGTACTTGTGATGTTGTCGGCAATACTGAATTTGCTCGGCCTGACCTGGATCTTTCCTTCTTCCATCTTTCCAACCGAAAGAAAGTCATTCAAAATATCCGTCAGCAACTTCACCGATGAGACAATCCGATTAATATGTTTTTCGCGTTTTGGACTCTCCTCGGTCAGTGTATATTTTGAGATCAGGTACGCCGAGGAAAGCACTGTGCTTAATGGTGTCCTGAATTCGTGCGAGACCATCGATACAAACCTTGTCTTGAGTTCGTTAAGATCCCGTTCCTTGACAAGTGCGGCTCTAAGGTCGTTCTCTGCTTTTTTACGATCCGACATGTCAAGGGCAACACTTAAATATCCTTCGATGTCGCCCGGGCGCCTGAAAATCGGTGTAATGGTTACCGACACAGGCATTACGGTTTGATTTTTCCTGACATAATAGGATTCTATTTCATTAAACGAATCGGAATCGGCAAGTGACTTGACGACCGAAAAATCAGTAATACTTCTACTCTCATCTAAATTGGCGTAATTTTCCTCACCGACCGGGGTTGCAAGGAATTTTGTGAATGGAATTCCAATCACATCAATTTCGGTATAACCGAGCTGTCGCTGGCCTGCAACATTCAGCATCATTACGTTTCCGACCGGGTCCGTAACAATGAGGATGGCGCGGGTATGCATCCATATTCTGTTCAAAAATGCATTCACGCGAACCAATTCTGTGTCTTTTGCCTCCGTTTCCGCAATAAGTTTGGCAAGCTCCTTAATGCTCTCAGTAAGCGACTTCGTGCGCTCCTGAACTTTGGCTTCCAGTTCTTCATTAAGTTGTTTCAGGGAGTTCTCGGCCTCTTTTCTTTTTGTGATGTCGCTTACAAATGCGGTTACAAAATGGCCCTTATCGGTTTCGTAACTTCCAAGGCTGACCTCTACCGGGAATTCCGTCCTGTCCTTACGTGTAGCATATAGGTCCATGCCTATTCCCATAGGCCTGTTCCTCGGGTTTCCATTGTATTTATCAACATGCCCGATATGTTTTTCGTGAAATCGTGAGGGAATCAATAATTCTATCCGCTGCCCCGCCATCTCCTCTGCCGAATATCCGAATTGCTTTTGCAGAAAAGAATTGGTCATAACGATGAATCCGCTCTGGTCGACGATAATGATGCCCATCGATACATTATCAAACAGTGCATCGAACGTAATACCGGTGGCCTGGTTCATTTCAATTCGGAAATTTGTTAAGTAAAGTTAAAAAACTGGGGCTGAATATAAACTTATTACAATCTAAAATTAAAACTGTACTACGGAAATTGTTATGAGCGGCAATAATCTCGTTCTCGCAGAATCCGGCGTCTATTTTATTTCACATTTCAGTATAATTATGACCGCCGTCATTTGCTGATTTCCCGCAAAAAAATAGATTTACATTATGAAAAATATGAGTTGCTTGATACCACTGGTGTTCCTGTTCTCCTGCGAAAGGAAAACCGAACCAATAAATCCGATGGTGGAATCGATAACTGAATCTGTATATGCGTCCGGACAGTTAAAAAGCAGATTTCAGTATGAAGCATTTTCACCTGTTAATGGAATTATTGACTCGATCCATATCGAAGAGGGCGAACTTGTCAAAAAAGGCAGTTTAATTTTAACCATCGAAAATGTGCAGGCAATCAGTCGTGATAATGCGGAGCTAACCGCCAGACTATCGTCGTACAAGTCCAATGAGGGCAAGATAGAGGAAGCTAAGTTAGCCTTAGATTTGGCGCGCGCCAAACTGGAAAACGATTCACTGTCATTTTTCAGGCGGGAGCGCCTATGGAAACAGCAGATTGGCTCTAAGATAGAGTATGAACAAAATGCACTTGTTTTTCAGTCCTCAAAGGCAGCCTATTTTTCAGCGCGCGTAAAGTATTCAGACCTTAAAAAACAATTGACGCTGAGTGACGCACAATCAAAAGCAAATCTGTTGATTTCGAGCCGGCTCACAGACGACTATTCACTAAAAAGCAAAATTAACGGACGGCTTTACCGCCTGCACAAAAAGAAAGGTGAAGTCGTGGCCCCGCAGATGCCGCTGGCCATCATTGGCGATGCATCAAACTTTGTGCTCGAAATGCAGGTGGACGAATATGATATCTTTAAAGTGCGTACAGGTATGCCTGTGCTCATTACACTGGACAGCTACAAGAATAATATCTTTCACGCCACTGTAGAAAAGATCGACCCTATAATGGATGAGCAAAGGAGGACCTTTTTGGTTGAGGCTAAATTTACTGCCCCGCCCCCCCGTTTATTCCCCAACATTTCCTTCGAAGCAAACATAATCGTAGGAGCGAAAAATTCGGCGATGCTGGTACCGCGAAATTATGTCGTAGGCGATTCGCTGGTATATAAGCGGAATGGCAAAAAAAGCGTGGTGAAAACGGGCCTTAAAGATTACCGTAAAATCGAGATTCTTTCAGGTATAGGGATAGATGATGAACTGATCTTACCTCCACCATGAAATTCTGGCTGCTAATACACATCGCAACTGCATTGGTAATAGGCAGGTGGAGACAGACATTGATTGCTGCCATAGGTGTAACCTTTAGCATCGCGATGTTCATCGGATTGCTGAGCTTTATGTTGGGCTTAAATGATCTGCTGGACGGACTGATTCTGAACCGTACGCCGCACATTCGGTTATAAAAAGAAATAAAGGCGTCGAAATATCAGCCAATAGACAGGTCTGATGATTTCATTAACCATTACAATTTCGTCAGCTCTGTAAAACCAAGAATGGACCGTGCAGAAATTTACGATGCGGGAAACATTATATCGAATTTGAGGCGCGATGCCCGTGTTCAAGGTGTTGCTCCCAGATTGGGCATCCAGGTATTTTATAACGTCGGCATGGTCGATATTGCCGGCATGATTTCAGGGATTGACGTTGCGGAAGAAGACCGGTTGTTTAAATTTAAGGATACGTAATTTCAGGAAATTACAGCGATCTGCAGAATACGCCGAACAGCATTATTCTAGGCATTGGCCTTGCCGAAAAGATGCTCGCTGAACCTGGAGACATCCTCCAATTGACAACTGCAAAAGGTGAGCGCGCGCAGTTGAAAATTGTTGGCTTTTTTCAATCAGGAATCCGCGAATTTGATGACGTTCAAAGCTATTGTTCGATTAACACCACTCAAAAATTGTTAGGAGTCGGATCTAAGTATATTACGGATATTAATATCAAATTACATGAAATATCTGATGCACCTGGAGCGGCTGCCGAATTCGGGCGTTTATTTGGAGTTGACACCATCGATATTCAGACCGCAAACGCACAATTCGAAACCGGGAGTTCCATCAGGACACTCATTTCCTACTCCGTAGGAATTACTTTGCTGATCGTCGCAGGCTTTGGCATCTTGCCGGATATTTTCCGGCGAAAAAGGCAAGTAAAGTAGATCCAGTAATTATCATCAGGGGCAAATAATGGAAGAAATCGTCCTGAAAGCGCAAAATATCTCTAAATATTTTCACGATCCGATGTCAGTACAGGTGCTGAAAGAGGTATCCTTTGAAGTTAAAAAAGCTGAATTTCTTTCTATAATAGGCAAATCAGGCTGCGGTAAATCGACTTTGTTGTATATCCTCTCGACGATGGACACCGAATTCGACGGCGAACTGTGGATAGCAGGAGAAATGATACGCGGTAAGAGGGAAGCCGAACTTGCAAGGATTAGAAATGAAAAGATCGGATTCATATTTCAGTTTCATTATCTCATACCGGAGTTTTCGGTATTAAAAAATGTCATGTTACCGGGATTAAAGCTAGGCAGGCATTCCGAAAAGGAGATCGAACATCTTGCAATAGAAAAACTGCGAACACTGGGAATTGAGAAAACGTTGCTCAAACTGCCTCACCAGCTTTCAGGCGGTGAGAAACAACGCGTCGCAATCGCAAGAGCGCTGATTAATGATCCATTGATAATCATGGCCGATGAACCAACCGGAAATCTTGATAAGACAAACAGTGAAATCGTATTCGAGATTTTTAAGGATCTAAGCCGGGTTTACAAGCAGTCTTTGCTGGTCGTGACACATGATATCGAATTCGCCAAACGTACAAACAGAATTATCGAATTGGAAGACGGCAGGATCATCAAAATGTGACGTTGGATTGAAGACGACTACCAAAGATTCCAGAGTAGTTTTTGATCCGGAAAAAGTTACTAGGCCACCCAAACCTGATTGTTTGGATCTTCTTATCCTGTCGGCATTTCAAATCGCTTCAGAGTTGCATTCAATATCTGTATTCCGTTTACGATTGCATCCGCATTGAATGCTATACTGTCGATATCGCTTTCGACCAACATTTGCGTAAAGGCAATTGAATCGCTTGGCGCCTGGCCGCAAAGCCCAACTTTCCTTCCGGCATTTTTTGCATTTTCAATCATCAGCACAATTAGTTGTTTTACGGACGCGTTGTGCTCATCAAATAAATCCGCGATCAGGGCAGAATCCCTGTCCACGCCTAGTGTCAGCTGCGTCAGGTCGTTCGAGCCAATTGAGAAACCGTCGAAAATTTCAGCAAATTCCTCAGCCTGCAATACATTCGACGGGATTTCGGCCATCACAAATATTTGAAGGCCGTTAACGCCTTGCTCCAGGCCAAACTCTTTCATGATCCCGATAACCTTCCTTCCTTCTTCCGGGGTACGGCAAAAAGGGATCATCAGTTTTACGTTGGTAAGGCCCATTTCGTTGCGCACCACTTTCATTGCCTCGCACTCCAACCGAAATCCTTCCCTATAGCGTTCGTTGTAATATCTTGATGCGCCCCTGAATCCGATCATTGGGTTTTCTTCTTTCGTTTCGAAATACCGGCCGCCGATAAGATTCTCGTATTCATTGCTCTTAAAATCGCTCATCCTGACAATCACCTCCTTCGGATAGAATGCGGCGGCAATGGTCGCGACGCCTTCCGAAAGCTTTTCGATAAAAAAGCGCTCTTTTGTCGGATATGCATTGGTAAGTTGCGAGATTTCCTTCCGGATACTGTCGGCCTCAATTTTCTCAAAATGCACCAATGCCATCGGATGTATTTTTACATAATTGCTGATGATGAATTCCAGCCGCATCAATCCGACACCATGATTCGGATAGAAAGAAAGTTCAAAAGCCTTTTCCGGCTCCCCTGCAATAAGTTGCGCCCGCGGGCGGTCGGGCAGGTTTATCGCGCTGGTATCGATAATGGTTTCTTCCCAGCTCAGCCTGCCTGCATAAACGTTTCCTGTTTTGCCCTCGGCGCAGCTTAACGTAACGATCTCCCCGTCTTTGATGCATTCGGTTGAGCGTTGGGTTCCTACTATTGCCGGAACCCCGAGTTCGCGGGCTACAATCGATGCATGGCTTGTCCTTCCACCCATATTTGTGATAATCCCCGCTACTTTTTTAAGTATCGGATCCCAGTCAGGTGACGTCGACTCGGTAATCAGTATGTCACCCGGCCTTAAACCGGCAGCGTCCGCCGGCGAGAGGATTATTCTGGCCGGTCCCGAGACAATTTTACCACCGATCGCCAATCCTGAAACAATCGGCTGCCCTTCTTTTGTCAGCTTATATGAGGTAAGATGAATTGATGTCCGTTGGCTGTGTACCGTTTCAGGCCGGGCCTTTATAATATATAATTTATTATCAGGACCATTTTTAGCCCATTCAAAATCGATTGGTTTTTTATAGTGAGATTCAATTTCCAATGCCCATTTCGACAGTTGGTAGATTTCCGCATCACTAAGGACAAAACTGCTTTGAAGCGGCAGCGGCGTATCCCGGTTTATGGTTGTCGCCGCCGCCGTTAAATTGTCGTAAATCATCATCTTCAACTTACTCCCCAGGTTTCTCTGAATGATAGCTTTGCACTGCAATTTTAATGTTGGTTTAAAAACAAGGAACTCATCCGGATTAATTAAGCCTTGCACAATATTTTCACCCAGTCCCCAAGTCCCGGAAATGTGGATGACATCCCGGAATCCCGATTCGGGTTCAAGCGTAAATCCTATCCCGGAACAGGCTAAATCGGCGCGAATCATCATTTGGACCCCAACAGAAATAAAAACTTTGGCATGATCGAACCCTTTGTCCTCACGGTATTTAATTGCCCGGTCGGTGTAAAGCGAAGCGAAACATTTTTTTACGGAAGTTAATAATGCGTTCGAGCCTTTAATATTTAAAAAGGAATCATGCTGCCCGGCGAAACTCGCATCAGCAAGATCTTCAGCAGTAGCGCTGCTCCTGACGGCCACGCTCTGATCATCTTTAAAATACTTTTCATACGAATTTGTGATGGCGGTGATCAATTGTGGCGGGAACTCTGCCTGGAGGAATAATTGCCTCGCCTCTTCCCCAACGGACTGTAAATTTGTATATTGGTTTCTGTCCAGGCTCCCGAGCACGCGGTTTAGATCATTCTCCAGTACATTGAAACTGATAAAATCTCTGAATGCGGATACAGTGACAGCAAACCCATGTGGTACATTTATGCCGGATTTTGATAATTGGTTTATCAACTCGCCCATTGAGGCATTTTTTCCGCCAACTTCGGCAATATCACCGATTCCGCAATCCCTAAATGTTCTGATATAGTGGTTCATAATGTTCGATTTCAGGCTTGTTTTATCTCTCAAAATTTATGGATACGATTCGTCTATCCAGCAAATTGGTAATCGTGCTCGATGATCAGCCGGTTATCCACAGACCACACGCCGGGGGTCTTCCATGCAATCCGTCCCGCCTCATCTTTTTCAAATATCGAAGCGACATAACCTGTAAGGATAACCTTTGTACCCGAAACATTGACATTGATATCATCGGAACTGATTTCCGGATTCCGTTTTAATGCAGCCTTAACAAGGTCTTCCTCCATGCGGTCGTGAATTTCCGATTGGATTTCGATATTGTCGATGATGCCTTTTACTCCGCGGATCGCCGACACGCTTTCCTTTGCCGCTTCCCTTTGAAAATCCCATGCAAGGTTTCCTTCCAGATAGGCAAGGCCGTTTTCAACCTTTATCTTTAATTTTTTAGCAGGAACCAATAGGTTCTTCGCAAGGTCGTCAACGATGTTTTTCGCAACTTCATAGTCGGTTCTGGTTTCTGCGTGCGGCAGAATAACCTTTATATTCTCAACGATAGCTTTAACGCCGGCGACATTTTTCGCGGCATCCTCAGCCTCAAGTTTTTTATTGTAGTTGTCGACGCTTCCTGTCAAGGTCACAATACCATCATCGACAATGACACCTATCTCGGCAGCCTTTAGCGTGGGCTCCCATTTTAGTGCGTTTTGCACTTCTTTTTGCAGTACTTCATTTGTTTTCATACGGGAGTTTTTTTAATGAATCATATACACAAATTTGATAAGTTCATTTTTGACGCCACATGATCTTGGTCACCCACGACACTGCGTTTCAACTTTTTGACCGGATTTTCATTAGCCAAGCCGCTGACAGCAATCATAATTACATTTGATAATGCTCAGAATTGCAAGTGCTGTGCAATATTACCTTTAGTGATCATTCGAAGGTATCCGGCAACAGCATAAAAATGACAGCAATTATTCAAAGCGTTTACACCCTCACGATGAATCCCGCGATCGACAAAAGCATTTTGGTCCCGGTACTTGATCCCGACAGGAAACTGCGCTGTAAAGTTCAGAAGTATGAGCCGGGCGGGGGCGGCGTTAATGTTTCGCGCGCACTGAAAAATCTCGGAGGAAGCTCCGAATGCTGGTTTCCTGCCGGAGGATCTCATGGAATGTTCTTTAATCATTTGCTTCTTCAGAAAGATATTCAGGGCAGGCAATTCCGAATTGAAGGCGAAACACGGGAAAACATTATTGTCCTCGAGGAATCAAAGGGATTTCAATATCTTTTGGATACCGACGGCCCGACGGTTTCCGAGGCCGGATGGCTCCCTGTGCTAAATGCGATAAAAGCCTTGGATAAACGAAGCTGTTTTGTCGCAAGTGGCAGCCTTCCTCCGGGCGTTCCTAGAGATTTCTACGGCTTAGTGGCTGGGATGCTACGGAAAAAATCAATAAAACTGATTCTGGACGCGCCAGGTGAACTGTTGGAACCTGCCTTAAAGCACGGTGTTTTCCTGATCAAACCGAATCTAAAGGAATTCTGCACGCTCACCGATGCAGCGCCGGACCATCCGGACAAAATAAAGCTCGAAGCACGGTTGCTGGTAAAGTCGAAATGCTGCGACGTCGTAGTGATTTCCCTCGGACCGGAAGGAGCAGTATTTGCCGACAGCAACTCCTGTGAACATATCCCGGCACCCATGGTTGCACGTAACAGCACGATTGGCGCTGGCGACAGCATGGTGGCGGGAATACTATACCGGCTGATGTCGGGAAGTTCCGTCGCCACTGCGGTCCGGTACGGCGTGGCCTGCGGTGCTTCGGCAACCGTGAATATCGGAAACTCGCTTTGTACGCGGGAGCAGGCCGATTTGTTCTTCGACAGGATAATCAGTCGCGATGGGTACGTTCCATCCTCACTCACCTAGATCTTACAAACAATCAAATACTAACATCAAATCAGGGAAATCATGAATGCATCAGACAACATTGCTGGCTCCGTTTCATTTGAAGATTTCAAACAGCCTGACGGAATCGCCTTTTGGTGGGCGTCCGATTTAATGGGAATGCTCGGATATAGAAATATGAAAACTTTTCAAAAGGTAATCGATCGCGCAACCATGGCCTTTATTTCACTTGATATCCCACATCAGGATAATATCATGCGCCACAAACGGTTAGTTGGAACCAAATTAAGGCCCGATTATAAACTTACGCGGTTTGCCTGTTACCTGCTCGTGATGAACGGCGATCCAAAGAAAACAGAAGTAGCGCAGGCACAGGCGTACTTTATTCAGCAAACCCGGAAATTCGAGCTGTATCTGCGAAACACCGATCAAATCGACCGCATCATCATTCGTGAAGAGCTTGCCGATGGAAACAAATCATTGGCATCCGCTGCAAAAATGGCAGGGGTTGAAAATTTCGCGGTCTTCCACAATGCCGGATATGTCGGGCTATACAACATGGATATTTGGCATCTCGCCAGGAAGCGGAAAGTGAAAAGCCATGAACTGTTGGACCACATGGGCCGGACAGAATTGGCGGCAAATCTTTTTCGTGTTACGCAGACCGAAGAAAGAATCCGCAATTTTAGGATCAATGGCCAAAAGGAACTGCAGGAAACCCATCAAAAGGTTGGTAAGGAAGTCAGGGCGATGATGATCGCAAACACCGGAAAGGAACCGGAACATCTTCCCCTGGAAAAAAACATTTCGCAAATCAGGAAAGATCTTAAAAGAAGTCATGACCAGATGTTGAAAGGCGATAACGTGAGGGACACATAGTTCATTACCTCGAGGAACGACGATCTTCGAATCCGAAACCGCCTCCAAACCGACGCAGGCCTGATTTAGCTTTGAATCTTAATATGCTTAATGCTGTCTTATTTTCAAACCGACAAGAAATAAGTGTCGTTATTAAAATTTTCCGCGGCAAATTGAGCATTCACCATCATCACCTGTTTAATCTTCAGCAGGAGATCTCCGCCTTTTTGCGGCTTATTGATGTAGACATTCGCACCCAAAGCAAATAATTCTTCGATATTCGTCACGATTCCTAAAGGATCGTATATCGCAATACTCAGGTCTTTTTTGTTGCGAATAGTCGTGATTGTCGCCGCAATGCCCTTTTTATAGTTATTTCTGATCGGAAGGAACAATATGGATTTCTTCTGGTCCGAAGATAAATAAGTCGTCAACTGTGTGATATTCGAGAAAAAAATAATCGTGTGCGGGATTCTCACTGCATGGAGCGCGCGCCGCAGTTCAGTAAGCGTATGTGGATTTGCTTCCAAAACCAAAATATCCGTTTTTTCTCTCTGTACTTTCATGACGATTGGATTAAAAAATCGATTATTGAAATGATTTGACCTGTTTACTACTGTTACTACTATGTTGCAGCTTTTATTTTTTTTCCGGCCTTAACTTCGTTTTCGAGCTCTTTGTTAAGTTGCATCGCGGTCAGGTTTTGAATTGTCGTGGCACAAATCTGAGAGATAGCTTCCCTGGTAAAGAATGCCTGATGAGGTGTGATCAATACGTTGCGGAATGATAAAAGCGTTTCCAGGAAATCGTCCTGCACAATTCTCCCTGAATAATCCATATGAAAATAATCGTTCTCCCATTCATACACATCGAGGCCGACGTACCCGAGCAACTCCATTTTTAATGCACCCAGGAGGGCTACGGTATCGATGATGGCGCCTCTTCCGGTATTAATCAGCATGGCACCGGGTTTCATTTTGAAAAATGCCTCGCTGTCGAAAAGGTGATACGTTGACTCATTCAGCGGGCAATGAATGGAAATGATATCCGATTCAGAAAGCAGGTCATCAAAAGTGCTATAGATCACACCTTTTGCTTTAAGCATATCCGATTCAACAATATCATACGCGATCACCTTGCATCCGAAACCCAGCATGATCTGGCAAAAGGCACTTCCGATCTTTCCCGTGCCCACCACTCCTATCGTTTTACCGCATAGATCGAATCCAATCAGATGATTAAGGCTAAAATCATTGCTTCTTGTCTTGTTATATGCATGATGAGTCTTCCGGTTAAGCGTCATTATCATTGCAACTGCGTGCTCCGCTACCGACTGTGCGGAATAATCGGGAACGCGGAGGACTTTTATATCGTGTTGATTTGCTGCATCAAGGTCCACATTCTCGTAACCCTTGCATCGTAAAACAATCGCTTTGATCCCAAGGGAAGACAATTTTTGCATCGAATTACGGTCAATCCGGTCGTGGATTGATATAGATATTGCGTCACAACCCGTTGCGAGCTCTACCGTACCGGCTGCAAAGGCTTCGTCAAAAAATATTAATTCATGTTTTGCACGGCGATTCGCTGCGGCCAACTCGGAACGCTCATAAAATTGTGTGTTGTATACCGCCGCTTTCATGGTCATCAGTTTTATTGGAAATAGTTTCCATCCGTAGTATAAAATTGCAGATAGTTGCGACCTTGTGAAATGATGACAGTCATCAATTCAGCTAATAGTGAACATATGTTTGGTCAGCTCCAAACTTAAAGCGAAAAAAATAAAGGATTTTTCCGAAGCAATCATACTTTAACGCTTCGGAAGTGAATCGGAAGGTTAAGAATCGCCGTTAACAATGAAAGGAAAGATTTCAGTACGTATCTTCATTTCCGTTTTTCGGGAAAATTTCATTTTCGCTCTGCTCGAAATCTTTCTCATCTTTCATGTTCCTAATTACCAAATATGCAATTAAGATAAGCGCTCCGATCAAAACAGGTACTAATATTTGCCAGTTAATTGTATTTTCCATGACTATCTGTTATCAATCGTTCAGTGATCTTCTAACTCAAACGAACCAGCCAATACATGCCAAAGTAATGGAGGCAATAATGAAAGTTGTCGCGAAGCTTATAAGCCGCTTTTCGTAGACATCAGTTTGTCAAATCCGTGTTCCATGGCAATTCGGAATTTTAAATAAAAGTCGTAAATATTTCTCAGCACAAGATTATGACAAAGTTATCTTTTTAGTTATTGAAAATAAACCATTTGACGAACGTTCGGCACCCTTGGTGGATATAAATTGGTCATGTGGTTAAAAAGCCATCCCCGCAATCGGTAACACCGGACACGCCCAAATATTTTCGTTTAATTATAATGGGTTTGTTGACCGGGCCTGTAACAGGATTTTTAGGTGCAGGCGGCGGATTCCTGATCATCCCTGCTTTGGTGTATTTTGCCCGCTTGCCGATGAAATCCGCCATTACAACATCGCTTCTGATAATATCGCTCAATTCGCTGGCAGGTTTTGCCGGCGACGTGGTTTCAGGAATTGCAATCGACTATAAACTGGTGCTTGTTGTCTCGGCTATGGCGATTGCAGGTATGTTTATTGGGGCCGCGATTTCAATGAAGATCGACGGCTCAAAGCTAAAACCTCTGTTCGGCTGGTTTATCCTTATCATAGGCGTGTTCATCGTAATCAAGGAAATCAGCGCGGTTTAATTCCTTTTCTCTGTGTAACAATGGTTACTGTAGGCCACGATTCCACATGCGAACTTTGCATCTGCAAACAATGAAATAACATATAATCTGACAAAAATGAAAAATGCAATTAAAAACGGATATCTGGTCGACGTGCGGTCCGATTCCGAATTCTTGCGGGGAAATGTTCCGGGTTCCGTAAATATACCACTGGATAAAATCCCGGCAATGATCGACATGCTATACAGCAAGGACAACATCGTAGTTTTCTGCCAAAGCGGGGGGCGAGCACAGGCAGCCAAGACTTTTCTCGAAAAGAACGGGTTTCGCAACGTCGTAAATGCGGGCGGTTGGGAATCGGTTAACGCGGTAGTTGGAAAGTTAAACTAACGGATCAAAAATGAGAATTGTGAATTTTTATAGACAGCCATGGCCACTGGCGGGTTGTTTTTAATCATCCAGGTTCCAATTAAAGACAATACAATGATTCTTTGCCGTATGTCCTGTCGAACTCCTACGCTTTTCTCTTAAACGCGCAAAACTGAAAATCCTGCTCAGTTCCAAATGGAGTTCTGTGCTTCTCCGCAAAGCAATTAATGGCGTCAAACGAATCTTTGAACGTTTCTTTCATTGATTCCTCGGAATACCTCGTAACGGGCAGCCCGCTGCATTTAAGCGGGCCGCTTTCCGAAAATGTGCCGAGAAAAAAGTAACCGTTAGCTTTGACGCCATTTGTCACTGTGTTGATATATCGGCTTCTTTCATCTTCCGTTACGAGGAAATGAAATACTGCCCGATCATGCCAAAAGTCGAACTTCAATTCTGTTTTAAAATCGGTTATATCCGCAACAATCCAATTAATTATTTTTGCCTTATCCCCTAATCGCATTTTAGATCTTTCCAAAGCGGCTTCGGAAATATCCAATACCGATATATTGGTGAAACCTTTTTCAAGTAATGAATCTGCAAGATTACTGTCTCCGCCACCAATATCGATGATCGCTGCCGTAGACGGGAGATTTTGTTTCAGTATATATTCCATCGAAGTTTTAGGATAATCCTGAAACCAGCTGACTTCATTTGTCGCTTTGGATTGAAATACGTTTTCCCAGTGCAGTTTATCTCCCATGATCAAGTTATATCCACAAAGTTAATTTAATTTGCAAATGATTTACCCGCGGATAGTGAAGGTTTAAAATATGCTGTCATGCCGCCTTTTGCTATCCGCAAATTCTTATTTTATGTCGCAGCCATTTCTCCAGTTCCACGGCATGAAATACAATCGCCGCGATTCCTATGCAGCCAAACAGTTCAGGTAATGATAAAGGCTGTGTGGCGAAAATTCGATTTGCAAAGGGAAGATAAATGATGGCAAGATGAATGAGGAAAGTAAGGGTAACCGCTGCCAACAGCGGCATGTTGCTTAAAATTCCCTGTTTGTACAAAAACTCGCTTTCACTTCGAATCGCAAGAACATGCCCGATTTGTGCAAAGGTGAGGACTGTAAATACAATTGTCCGCCAATGCGAAATTCCATTGTGATAAGCCCAAGCCTGAGACGCAATGGTGACGGTGGCCATTAATAATCCAACCCATATAATATGGAAGCCGATCCCACCTGAAAAAATGCTTTCATTTGTTTTTCTGGGCGGGCGCTTCATGATATTGTTTTCGGCCTTTTCCCCTGCAAGTGCGAGTCCAGGCAAACCGTCGGTGACGAGGTTTATCCACAGGATGTGAATGGGAAGCAATGGCATCGGCAGTCCAAATAACGGTGCAAGGACGATGGTCAGTATCTCGGCCCCGTTGCATGTCATGATGTACTTCACAAACTTCCGGATATTGTCGTATATTCTTCGGCCTTCCCTAATCGCTTTAACGATCGTGGCAAAGTTATCGTCGAGCAGAATCATATGCGCCGCCTCCTTGCTTACATCGCTCCCACCGATACCCATTGCTATTCCGATGTTGGCAGATTTCAGCGCGGGCGCGTCATTCACACCATCACCTGTCATGGCAACAAAATGGTTTTGTTTCTGGAGCACTTTAACAATATCAAGTTTTTGTTCTGGCGACACCCGTGCATACACCCTGATTTTTTCAACTTTATCATTAAACTCCGTTGCTGTCATTTCCTGCAATTCCTTTCCGGTTACCACATGGTAATTAGGAAGAAGGATGCCCAGATCGGCAGCGATATTTGCAGCGGTCTCCGGATGGTCTCCGGTGATCATTACCGGCTGAATCCCGGCCCCGATGCACTCTGCAATGGCAATCTTCGCTTCAG
>CBDUBP010000018.1:0-16380 GCA_965365415.1 uncultured bacterium
ACTATCGGAATTTGTATTATTCGCAGTTTTTGACTGAAGGTGTATAGCAGTCAGCTGTCAGCTGATAGCTGTTAGCTAAAGCAAGTGCAACGAGCGAACTTTTTTGTAATTTCGCAACGATTTCAAACGATAAAAACCATCTAAAAATGAAATACGACATTATAGTCCTGGGAAGCGGTCCGGGCGGTTACGTAACTGCCATCAGGGCATCGCAGCTTGGCTTTAAAACAGCAGTGATCGAAAAAGAAAGCCTTGGCGGCGTGTGCCTCAATTGGGGCTGCATCCCTACAAAAGCATTGCTAAAATCGGCACAGGTTTTCGATTACCTGAAACACGCGGCTGATTATGGAATGACGGTAACCGCTTTTGATAAAGACTTCACCAATGTCGTTACGCGTTCCCGCTCCGTCGCCGATGGCATGAGCAAAGGCGTCCAGTTCCTGATGAAAAAGAACAATATCGATGTCATTACCGGTACCGGAAAAGTAAAACCGGGGAAGAAAATCGAAGTCAAAGCTCCGGATGGCAAAGTAACTGAACTTTCAGCCGATCACATCATCATCGCGACAGGTGCACGTTCACGTGAACTTCCTAACCTTCCGCAGGATGGCAAAAAAGTCATCGGATACCGTCAGGCGATGACATTGGAAAAGCAGCCGAAATCGATGATTGTCGTCGGCTCGGGTGCCATCGGAGTCGAATTCGCACATTTCTACAATACGATGGGTACGGAAGTGACGATCGTCGAATTCATGCCGAATATCGTTCCCGTTGAAGATGAAGACATCTCGAAACAAATGGAACGCTCGATGAAAAAAGCCGGCGTAAAGATTATGACAAATTCGTCTGTTGAACGCATCGATACTTCGGGGAGCGGCGTCAAAGCGATCGTCAAAACGGCAAAAGGTGAAGAGACACTTGAAGCTGAAATCCTGCTGTCGGCCGTCGGAATCAAAACAAATATCGAGAACATCGGACTTGAGGAAACCGGAATCAAAACAGATAAGGACAAAATCCTCGTCAATGATTTCTATCAGACAAACGTTCCGGGATATTACGCGATCGGTGACGTTGTTCCCGGTCCGGCGCTCGCACACGTAGCATCCGCGGAAGGAATCACGTGTGTTGAAAAGATTGCAGGTCTGCAGGCAGAGCCGATCGATTATGGAAACATTCCGGGTTGTACATACGCATCACCTGAAATCGCATCCGTCGGGATGACAGAAAAGCAGGCAAAAGAAAAAGGTTACGAACTTAAGATCGGGAAATTCCCGTTCACCGCATCGGGAAAAGCGAAAGCGGCAGGAACTCCCGAAGGATTTGTAAAAGTCATCTTTGACGCAAAATACGGCGAATGGCTCGGCTGCCACATGATTGGCGCAGGCGTTACCGACATGATCGCAGAAGCTGTTGTGGCGCGAAAACTTGAAACGACAGGTCATGAGGTTTTAAAGGCGATCCACCCGCATCCGACGATGAGTGAAGCTGTCATGGAAGCTGTCGCCGACGCATACGGAGAAGTCATTCATTTGTAGAAAATCATATTTCATTGAAAATCCGCTCATTGGGCGGATTTTTTTGTTTTATTTTGTAAGGAATTACAAAATTGGCTGTTAAACTGAAAATCATGCACTTGACCGAAAAAATTGTTTCAAAATCCTTGAGTGTCATACATTCACGCCAATTTCATTACCCTACTGATGAGAATAATTAATAACATCGGCAAGTCGTTTCTGCGGTACGCTTTCTTTTTGATGCTTATGCCGGTCCTTTCGCAGGCACAGACTTCATATTTTGTCGATGGAATCAATGGATCGGATGCAAACTCAGGCACAAATCACAATGCTGCCTGGAAAACGATTCAAAAGTCGATGAATTCGGCCACTCCAAACAGCATCGTGTACATTTCGGGAGGTACTTATCACGAAAACCTGAATGTTAATGTCGCCGGTTTATCCGGAGCACCGATCATGTTCACAAATTACAATGACGAGGAGGTGATTGTTGACGGAACCGGAACAACGGGTACCAAACTGCTTCAGATCATAAATAAGAACAACCTCATTTTTCAAAGCCTGACTTTGCAGAATCTGACCGCAAACAATGGCAAAGGCATCGAAGTTGTTACCACCGCCACCGGCAGCGTTTCGAATATCACATTCAAAAATATTACTGTACGAAATATCAAATGGACGGATTTCCCGATCGCAGTCCCGATGCCATTCAACAATGCACATGGTATTGCCGTAACCGGCCGTGCAAACGGTGTTACGAACATCATCATCGACGGCTGTAAAGTCTACAACAATCTATTGGGCTACAGTGAAGGCATTCAGATCAACGGAAATGTCGACGGGTTTACGATCAGCAACTGTGAAGTCCACGACAACAACAACATAGGCATCAACGTTACCGGGAATTACGGGGCATCACCTGATCCCGACACCGATCATCCGCGCAACGGATTGATAACCAAAAATACCTGTTACCGGAATGTTTCACCGATTGCACTGTCGGCCGGGATTTATGTTGATGGCGGCCATGACGTTGTAGTGACTAAAAATGCGTGCTACGAGAATGCGATCGGAATTGAAGTCGGCTGCGAAATGAACGGCACGACTGAACAAATCACCGTTCGCAATAACATGGTTTACAACAACACACACAGCGGATTGTTCGTCGGCGGATATACCACGCTCACTACAGGTCAGGTTCTTTACAGCACCTTCAGGAATAACACATTTTTCAGGAATAATTCGATTTTTGGCGGTTCAGGTGAAGTCTTTATTTCCAAGGCTTCAAATTGTGTCTTTGAAGACAACCTCTTTTATACCAATGAGCAAAACGTGCTTTTGGTTGTGGATGAGATCGCACCCCAGGAAAATATTCTGATCAATTACAATTGCTGGTATACGCCGTCAGGGAATCCATTGGCAATCGTGATATATTACGGCGCACTATCGTTTAGCAATTTTGCATCATATCAATCGGCTACCGGGAACGAATCCAATTCGCTCTTTGCAAATCCGGCGTTCAACAATCCGACATTACCTTCGCCGGCACTTGATCTGCAAACATCCAGCATTTGCATCGATACAGGAAATCCGGAACTCAACATCAGTCCGGACGAAACCGATTTTGATGGCAACCCGCGGATCGCAAACGGTGTCGTCGATATGGGTGCGCAAGAATTTGATTTTTCACTCGGCACTTCACCCCTAAACGGACTTCCCGAAGTGACATTGTTCCCGAATCCGTTCAGGAATCAGATCACGATTACTTCGCCTACCGGTTTCACCGCGGCCACGATAAACATTTATGACGTTTCGGGCAGGCTTATCCGAACAGAGAATGTATTTGGCAAATCGCATGTGCTGGACCGCGGAAACCTTGCAGCCGGAATCTATGCTTATACTATCAGGGAATCAGGTTCGACAATTACCAGCGGAAAAATCATTGCAGAATAATGCCCGGATTCATTGCTGAAACACCGCGGCTCATCTTACGTGAAATGACACCGGACGACGCCGAAAACGCCTATCTGCTTAACCTCGATCCGGAAGTGATCAAATATACAGGCGACGATCCGTTTGAAAGCATCGGTGCCGCACGTACATTTCTTGAAAACTATAACCATTACAAGCTGCACGGGTATGGACGATGGGCGGTGATACGAAAGGCAGACGGCGAATTTCTGGGGTGGTGCGGATTAAAGCATCACGACGGCGGAGTGATTGATCTCGGTTACAGGCTCATGAAAAAATATTGGAATTGCGGCTATTCGACCGAGGCCTCACGGGAATGCCTCAAACTTGGATTTGAAAGATTTAAGATGGCTGAAATCACTGCTCATGCGATGAAGGAAAATACAGCTTCTATCAGGGTCATGGAAAAACTGGGGATGGAATTTGTGGGCGAAATGGATTTTGACGCGCACATTGGAGTCGTATATAAAGTTGCTCGTGGAAATTTTTTGAAATAATTTTTTAATAAAGTATCGTCAATAAATAATTCACAACAAAAAAGAAAAAAACGCTAAAAATTTTGAAAATTTCTTAAAATAGGGTAGATAAAATAAAAAACTCCACAAAGTTTTAATTTAGGAAAATATTTTTCCTACTTTTGACCTACCGCTACTTGAGCAGGAGAATACATATCTTTCAGACCCGTTTTCAGAGCGTACTTCTCTATTGTATATCCTGTTTCTCACTTTTGTATTAAATATTTTTGAGCTACCCTGATGGAAGGACTGTCAGTATTATTCTTTTTGTAAAAAAAGAGCAGCGGCTTTATCATGAGCCAAACAATCTTTTCGGGATATTCACTAGTCGATATCCAACAACGACTTCGAGACAAACTGTCAATCGAATTATTGGATGCAATTACCGGTGCCGTGGCATTTTTGGAAATTGTTTACGGGAAAAATCAAAAGATCTCGCATTTTAGATACCTTTTTGCGAATCGCATGATCACCGAAATTTTCGGAGAGAATCTTGTCGGAAAAAACTTCTACCTGCACGATGATGTGCTGCTTTACACTTCAATGCTTAACGCAATATCGTCGGGCCGCCATTCTGAGTTCGTTCATTATTATGACAGCCCCGAAAAATGGCTGTATTATAAGATCGACCTGATCGACGGCGGTGTACTGATCACTTTTAGTGACATCACTCCTGAAAAACGCGCCCAGCTCACGATTCAAAAACAGGAACTTCAAAAGGAAAATGCCGAGAAAATCGCCAATATGGGGACTTTCGATTGGGACCTGATATCAAATGAGATTACATGCTCCGACCAATTGCTCAGGATATTCGGAAATGAATCTGCAAACGGACCGATGACTTGCAAAAATTCCTGTCTTTCATTCTTCCTGAGGATTCACTGAGAGTCAGGAAAATACTCGACAAATGTTCAAGCACGCCCGACCGTCAGCAGCATACTTTCAGGATCAAAACCAAAGACGGGACAATAAATCATATATGGACCGAAATTGAGTCGGCACGAAGCGCAAAAGGCACCATCGATCATGTTTCCGGCATTGTTCGGGACATTTCTGAAAGCAAGAAGATCAACGAGGAATTGTTTCGCGTGAACAATCTGCTGAATAAAAAAATCTTCGACGCCAGCCGCCTTGAAGCCTCGCTTAAAAATTTCGATCAGATCATTGCCACCGTCCATGATGCGATCATCCATTTGGACACGAAAGGCCAGATCGATTATTGGAACGCTGCGGCCGAGGAATCTTATGGATTTACCGCTGAGCGTGCTGTGGGTCGATTGATGTCGAATCTGGTCATTCCCAAAGACCGAAATGATGAAATTTCCGTTTTGTTCAAGAAGATAAAGGCCGGCGAAACCATCCGCGGCTACAAAACGCAGCGCGTAATTTCGAGTGGTAAAGTAATTGACGTCGTTTTAAATATGATCCCGCTTCGCGACATGTCGGGCAAACTGGTCGGAGCAGCGTCGATTGAGAAAACGGTGCCTGCAGCTAAGGAAAGTGACCAGTCGGAATCCATTTTCAAAAATGCGTTTCTGGCCAGAACAGTCGGAGTCGTCTTTTTTAAAGCAAATGGCGCAATTACCGACAGTAACGAGGCATTTACAAAAATGTCCGGTTATGAATACGACGAACTGCTGTCGCAGAAGATGTGGGACAAAATGATTGCCCCCGATTTCATCGATTTTACGAAAAGGACGTATGAGGAACTTGCCGCCAAGGGTTCGGCCATGCCGTATGAAAAACAGATGATCCGCAAAGACAGCAGCCATTGGTGGGGACTTTTCGCGCCGATCCGGATCGACGAAAATGGATCTGAGCCGCAGTTTGTTGAATTTGTGATCGACATCACCAAAAACAAGCAAAACGAAGAAAAACTTCGGAATTTCAATGCAATCCTCGAAGAGCAGATCCTCGAGCGGACGAAATCGCTTGAAGAGAATATCAATTTCATAGAAAGGATGGCACTCGCAACGCCCGACATCCTTTATGTGATGAACATCAATACCCGCCACATTAATTTTGCGACACACGATATCGGCAAAGAACTCGGATACAACGAGGAACAGATCCGCGAAATGTCGGAACCTTTCTTCGACATCATGCACCCCGACGACCTGCCGATCATGCTAAGCCATCTCGACGCCGTCAAAATGCTCGCCGACGGCGAAGTGATCGAAATACAGTACCGGATGATCCAGGCCGATGGCAAGATTCGCTGGTTCCATGACCGGAATACCGTTTTTAAACGCGATGAAAACGATCTGCCTATCGAAAAGATGGGCATCTCCCAGGACGTCACCGACAAGATCCTTCAGGAAAAAAGCATCCAGCGTTTAAGCCGGTCGATCGAGGAAGTCAGCGCAGAACTCCAGACGGTAAGCTCGGAACTTGAGACATTCGCATCGATAGCGGCCCAGGATTACGTTGATACGCTTCAAAACCTTTATACGAATCTCGAATATGTCATCTCGCGTGATGCGGCCAACCTCAGCAACGCGGGGAAAGCAAATGTCCGGAAAGCGCAGCGCTCGATCCAAAAAATGAAGATGCTTACGGAAGACATCGTCTCGATATCGAAGATCAGAACTCCTGACGGTGGTCCGGAACAGGCGGATCTGAATCAAATCCTGATTCAGTTGATGTCCGAATTATCGCGTAAACTCGACGAAGCCGGCGCCGAATGCCTTTTTCAGGAACTGCCAACCATCTCCGGTTATCCTTACCTGATCAAACTGCTGTTCCATCATATACTCGATAACTCGATAAAATTCCGGAAACGCGATGAGAAACTTGTGATCACGATCAGCAGTGCGACCGTCGAAGAATCCGACGGACGAAAGATCAAGCTATTGATCACCGACAACGGAATCGGCTTCCCGCCGGAGCGTGCCGAGGATGCGTTCAGGATGTTCGTCCGCCTCCACGATAAGGATTACAAAGGAACCGGAACGGGATTGGCGGCCTGCCGCAAGATCGCAGCACTTCATGGTGGCACGATCAGCGCGGAAAGCGACGAGCAGGTCGGGACGACGATCAGTGTCCTCTTCCCCGAATGACTTGCGGAACACCCGTTAAATAGATGGAATTAAGCATGTCGGCAAGCAGTGTCGCCATCGGCGGTTTTCTGATACAGCCCAACGCGCCTTCGGCAATGGCTCTGTCATCCAGTGCAGGATCGTAGAATGTCGTATACAAATACAACGGAATCGACCGCAATACCGGATGGCTCTTTAATTTACGTATCATTTCAATGCCATTGGCTTTTGGCATCTTCATATCGACGAATATATAATCCGGCGAGCAGTGGTTCGCGGCCTGAATCGCTTCATTCTGATCGATCGCGTAACTGCATTTGAAAGTACCGTGGACTTTATCAATGGCCAACAGGAAGAACTCATATTCATCCGGGTCATCATCTATCAGCAAAATATGTTTGGTCTTCATTGGTTTGGAGTTTAAACAGATGACGCATAGCCGGCTACTCGTAAACATTGAACCAATAAGATGATTTTGAAAAAGGTCGCAGGGCTATGCTCGACATGTATTAAACTCCTCGTAAGAGGGTGACGCAGAACATCAAAGATATTAAAAGCCGGTTTGCGGCATTATTTTTCTCCGGATATTTTATGTTAAATTTTGTTTTGTGTTTTTAGGCATTCCCCTTTCCGCGCTTCTGCCTGGCAAGGGTCGCGTCTTACGCTGTATCCAATTTAGAAAATCTGCGCCTCTCAGGCTGGATTTCCTAAATTGGGATGCCGCTTCAACCGCTAATGCACTGGCGAAACATCGTGTTCCGACTTATATCGAATCGGTTTGCATACTGTCAGCTTCAACAATTCCAAAAAAAATATTATAGCCCTTTTTGGCCGCAAAAAAAATTGCTATCTTTCCTATTATCTTCAAAAATGTCGAATCAGGAAAGTCAAACCCTAAACAATGATCCATTTCGAATTCTGGCCGGCGGCGGCGAAATGGGCTCATTGATCCGCACTCATAACTGGAACAATACATCGCTCGGCGATATCACGCAATGGCCTCCGAGCCTGCTCACGAGTGTTTCGCTCATGCTGAATTCCCGTTTTCCAATGTTTATCTTCTGGGGGCCTGAATATATTGCCTTATACAACGACGCCTACACGCCCAGCCTCGGAGCGAACAAGCATCCGGCCGCGCTAGGCGCACGTGTAAGAGATATCTGGCCTGAATCATGGGATACGATTAAAGCGCTCGTCGACAAGGCTTTTGCAGGCGAATCGCTTTATTACGAAGATCTTCCCGTAGAAGTTTACAGGAACGGGACGATCGAAGAAGTTTTCTGGACCTCGAGTTACAGCCCGATCCGGGACCATTCCGGAGCAGTAGGCGGCTGCCTGGTCGTTTGCAAGGAAACCACGCAGAATATCCACAATTACAAAAAGCTCCGTGAAAGTGAGAAGCTGTTCCGCTTCGCAATTGATGCGACCGAACTTGGGATCTGGGACCTTGATCCAATAACCAATCTTCTTACGGCAAATAAAAGGGTTAAGGATTGGTTCGGAATACCGGAAGCCGAAGACTTCCCACTGGAGGATGTCATTTCAAAAATCGATTATAAAGACCGCGATCGCGTGCGCCATGCGATTGCGAAAGCACAGGAATACGAATTTGGCGGAACATTGGATGAAACTTATACGATCATCAACCCTGTGACAAAAACGGAGCGCATTGTCCGCGGGCGCGGGCTCACCCTCTTTGACGATCATAAAAAAGCGATCCGCTTTAACGGAACCCTGCAGGATGTTACGGATCTCGTACGCTTCAACCAAAAGGTGCAGGAAAGCGAACAGCGCTTCAGGAACCTGATCGTACAGTCTCCTATCGCAAAATGCCTGTTCCGCACCTCGGATCTCGTCATTGACATTGCCAACAACAACATGCTCT
Source organism: uncultured bacterium (assembly GCA_965365415.1). Taxonomy (GTDB): domain Bacteria; phylum Bacteroidota; class Bacteroidia; order Flavobacteriales; family Flavobacteriaceae; genus Flavobacterium. The sequence continues at coordinate 8,924 of CBDUBP010000018.1, forward strand.
CTTTTTGGGAAAAGGATTCCGACGTTATAGGCCGCCCGATCCATGAACTCGAGGGCTGGTTCGTAAACAGGACCGTGCAAATATTAAAGTCGATCATCGAAACCGGCGAAACCGTATCACTAAATGAAATCCGTAAAGAGATTCCGGATAAAGGCATTAGTTACCATAATCTGACATTTAAGCCTATCGTCGATTCAAACGGAGTCATCTATGGCATCATGGAAACTGCCATCGATGTCACACAACTGGTAAAGGCAAGGCAGAAAGTTGAGGAAAGCGAACGGAGATTCCGAAGCCTTATCTCGCAGGCACCAATTGCGATCGGTTTGTTCGTCGGCCGCGACCACATCATCGAAAGTCCTAACCGGGCGATGATCGATATCATTGGCAAAGGCCCGGACATCATCGGGAAATCGCTGCGCGAGGTCATGCCCGAATTGGAATCCGAAGGCCAGCCATTCCTGTCGATCATGGATCATGTATTCGACACGGGTGAAGTCTGCAATATCTACGGCATCGATATAAAGATCGAGCGCAATGGCATCCTGACACAAAACTCCTACGATGTAACCTACTCGCCTATCACGGACATCGAAGGGAAAGTCTATGCGATACTTGAAATCGCCGTCGATGTCAGCGAAAAAGTTTTTGCCCAGCGGCAGATCGCCGAAAATGAGGCGCGATTCCGAAACCTTGTGGAAAGCGCTCCATTCCCGATTGGTGTTTATACCGGAAAGGAAATGCGGATCCTGCTTGCAAACCAGGCAATTCTTGATGTTTGGGGCAAAGGAAATGACGTCATCGGAAAGCTCTATACGGAAGTACTTCCCGAGCTCGGGAACCAGCAGATCTTTGAACAGCTTGCAGAAGTTTATCGCACGGGAATTCCATATAATGCCGAAAACGCACGTGTGGATCTTGTCGAAAACGGAACACTTCGGACCTATTATTTCAATTATAACTTCATGCCTTTGCGCGACGCATATGGCAACGTGTATGGCGTGATGAATACGGCGGCGGATGTCACGGATCTTAACCTGGCGAAACAGGCGATCGAAGCGACAGCGGCGAATCTGCGAAGCACGATCGTCCAGGCGCCGGTCGCGATGGCCATTTTGAGCGGGCCTGAGTATATCGTGGAGATCGCCAACGATAAAATGTACGAATTATGGGGAAAAGCCCGAACCGATCTTGAAGGGCAGAAACTCTTCGAGCGCCTTCCTGAGGTCAAAGACCAGGGTTTTGAGGAATTGCTTGCAAAGGTTTACAACACAGGCGAAACGTACAAAGATTATGCGGTTCCGGTTACGGTGCCCAGAAATGGCGGGCTCGAACAGATTTTCGTCAATCTCGTCTATGAAGCTTTCCGGACATCCGATGACATAATTACCGGTGTTCTCGCCGTAGCCATTGATGTGACTGAAAACGTACGGTCGCGTTTAAAAATAGAGCAGGCAGAACACAAGGCAAGGCTTGCGATCGAATCGGCAAAACTCGGTACTTACGAAGTCGATCTTTCAACGAATGAAGTTACAACCTCGGAAAGATTTCATGAAATCTGGGGAATCGATGGTGAAAAACCGCGCGCGGAACTGTCGAAATCTATTCATCCCGAAGATCTTAAAACCCGGGAACGGGCGCACCAACAAGCACTGATTACGGGAATCCTGCAGTATGAATGCCGTGTCGTGCATCCTGACGAATCGCTTCACTATGTCTCGATCAATGGAAAAGTTGTTTACGACAACGAAGGTAAACCGAAGACGCTTTTGGGGGTCATCCAGGACATTACGGAACAAAAGCTCTTTGCAGAAGAGCTGAGCAAACAGGTAAAAGACCGCACGCAGGAATTGTTCCGGTCGAATGAAGATTTGATGCGTTTTGCCCACGTCGCGAGCCACGACCTGAAAGAACCCGTGCGGAAGATCAAGATTTTCACCAACATGATCGATGAGCAGTTTGGCGATCACATTCCGCAAAAGGCACACGTATATTTGGAGAAAGTACAGAGTGCAACCGACAGGATGTACTCGATGATCGAAGGGGTGCTCGCCTACTCCGCGCTCAGTGCGTCGGATCAGCCGATCGAGTCCATCGATCTGAATGAAGTTTTTGGAAGCATAGAAAGCGATCTTGAGATCATGATCCAGCAAAAGCACGCGCACATCACGATCAATGAACTGCCAAAAATTGAAGGTGCACAAGTCCTTATTTACCAGCTGTTTTACAACCTGATGAACAACGCACTCAAATTCTCAAAGGAAAACGTGCCGCCGCAAATCAATGTGGAATCGGTTTCAAACGGCGATATGGCCACATTAATCATTTCGGATAACGGCATCGGGCTCGACCCGAATTTTGCGGACAAGATTTTCCACGCATTTGCAAGGCTGAATGCAAAAGACAAATATGAAGGAACCGGACTGGGGCTTGCCTTGTGCAAAAAGATCGTCGAAAGGCACCACGGAAAAATAACTGCAACGGGAGAACCCGGCGTCGGAACGACTTTTACCGTAAACCTGCCTGTAAGACAGCCGGAAAAATTATTGTAATTATTCCTTGTAGATGAAGTTGGCTTTCGTCGGACGGAAATTTTTCCAGTCAATCTCAAGCGTATACTCGACTGCCCTTTTTAAGGAATCGAATGAAGTCGGTTTGGTGACATAAAAATTCGCCCCCATTTTCATGCTTCTGGAAATGTTGCTCGGATCGTTTGAGGTTGAAAAGATAACTACCGGCAAATCCTTGAGTTCTTCGGAACTTTTGATTTCCTCCAGTACTTCGAATCCGCTTTTGCCCGGCATGTTAAGATCGAGAAAAATAATCTGTGGAACAGGTGGCGGATTGCGAAGGGCTGATAAGATCTTCTCACCATGATCGTGCGTAAAAAGATCGATTTTCCTGCCTATGCTTTCAACTACATCCTTGAAGAAATCCAAATCGTCATAATCATCATCTGCATAAAAAATAGTAAACTCTCCCACCATACACCGACCTTTTTTCGATTGAATTTTCAAACCAAACTTACAATTATTTTTGAAAAAAAAAGAAACTCGAAGGTCAAATTCCGATGACCTTCACAGAAAATTATCCAAGTGAAACAATATCAGGAAGATAAGATTCGGATCGAATCGCTAGACGGGAAAATACAGGTTGAATGTGCTTCCCGCATCGGGCTCGCTTTCGGCAGTGATGAACCCCGAGTGGTTGTCCATGATTTTCTTGCTGATCGCCAGCCCGATCCCATTCCCGGAGTATTCATTTCTTTGATGAAGCCTCTGGAAGATGGTAAAGATCCTGCCAATGTATTTGTTGTCCATTCCAATCCCGTTATCTGAAATGCTGATTTTATAAAACCGCCGACTGGAATCCATCACATCGATATCCGCCACTATTTCGGTCTGAAATTCAATGATAGGCTTTACATCATTTTTGCGATACTTAAGCGCGTTTGAAATGATATTCGAAAACAATTGCCGCAATTGAACTTTAGACCCGATGATTGTCGGCAGCCCGCCATATGAAATTTCAGCGTTGCCTTCGCTTATCACCAATTCCAGGTCATCTACCACTTCCTCCACAACTTTTTTGATATCCACTTTCCTGAATACCTCTTTCCTGGCGACGAACGAATATTTCACGAGATCATCCACGAGGGAATCAAGCCGCAATGCCGATGAATTGATCACATTGAGATTGTTGCGCTCCTTGGCCTCGAAAAGTTCGGCCTTGGATTCATAAAGATGCGAGGTATACATCAATATCTTGCGAAGTGGCTCTTTCAGGTCGTGGGAGATCACGTGGATAAACTGTTCAAGGTTTACATTGGTCGTATTGAGTTCAGCGATCTTCGCTTCAAGCCTTTTCTGATAGGAAAGCAAATCTTCCTCGTGGCGCTTTTTCTCCGATAGGTCGGTGATGATGACACCCACAGCCGAAATAGTCGGCGCAAGGTCGGTAAAAGATGCGTAGACAGGGATCAACAGGTCGCCGATCTTTAGGTTTATTTCAGCTTTGACAGGCCCGTCCGCCCACGATTCCTTAAGCAGTTCGTTTAATCTCTCGGGTGACTCGACAAATTCGGAAAGATAAACGCCTGTGATTTCATTTGATGGCTTCCGGGCCATTTTTGAGAAATGGTTATTGCAGTAAAGGATCAGGCCATCATGTGAAATGCTTAAAGCGCCTTCTCCGAATTTTTCAATCAGGACCCGATAAGTGTAGTCTGCACTTTCAATCGAATAGACCTGTGGCCTACCGTCTTTATTTAAAACCAAAGCATCAATGGAACCTTCACGGATCGCTTCGATGATGCTGTTTGATTCAAGGAGTTGGGCCCTGAGTTCCACAACTTCATTGAGTAATTGTTCCGTATGCTTATCTCTCTGCTCCAATTATGAAACAATATCTAATATTTTCAACACTTTTTGTTCATCAGACAAGTCTCCGATGATCATTTTTCGGGGTTTTGGCGTAGTGCGGATCAACGTCGGGATTCCGATGATCTGATGATCCACGGCCATATCGTTCCGATCCCTGATATCAATGATCTCAATAGTCGAATCCGGTGTATGGTCGCGAATGATCCGCGTAATGTTTTCCAATGCCATCGCGGAATTACGGGACATTCCGGAAATGAACAACAGGAATTCACATTTCTCGTTCGAATTATGTCGGGTTTCGTCCACTTAGGTTTTCAATGGTTTTATGTTCAATCCCACGAGAACTCTTTCTTCGTTGGAAAGGTCGCCGATTATTTTTCGGATCGGCTCCGGAAAACGACGGACCAACGTTGGAACTGCAAGGATCTGGTCGCCCTCGGCCAATTGCGGGCTGATCAAAAGATCGATGATCTCGATCGAATATTTTCCGTGCAGATGCTCCTCGGCATATTTCTTCAGGTTGTTGAGCGCCCGCACCGATTTCGGTGTCTGTCCGGCGATGTATAGCAATAATTGCCACTCGGCAGCTTGCGGTTCTGTTACCATATTATTTTTCTGATCTTAATTTTGCCTGGAGCGTCTCATTTATTTTTAGTGCGCCCAATTCGTCCTGAACCATTTCAAACTCGTTCTTCAGTGCCTCGATATTGGCTTCGAGCACTTTGCGCCTGCGCTCAATCTCGCGATCTTTGCGCTGAAGTTCATTCTGAAGCTTGAGTTCTGATTCCTTGATGCCAATCTGATGACGCTTGCGTGCGGCACCGGTGAGTATTCCCTGCGGACCGATCTCGACATCCAACAGTTTGATGCCGTCTTTGGTGATGATAAATTCCCGGACCTGGTTGGAATGTCCCATCCCGCGCGATTTCACGATATACAATCCGCGGTTGCGCTCTGCCACGCTTTCAAGATCCCGAACGGTAATCCATGTGTCCATCAGCGATGAGACTGATTCCTCCGCGAGCTCATGACGCAGTGAATCGGCCTTCTTGCTTAACGAAGTGAACAACGCATTAATGTTTTTGACTTTAAGCATATCTATAAGGCGCACGAGCATTGAGCTCACCTCGTGTTCGCTTCCAACATTTATAAGGTTACTGATCGGGTCGATTATGACCGTATGCGGATCGAAGGTTGCGATGACCTTGCGCAAAGTCAACAGGTGTAATTCAAGCCCATTTAACGTCGGCCGCGACGAATGGATCTGAAGCAATCCTTTTTTTACAAAGCGTCCAAGATCGATTCCGATGGACTTCATGTTGCGGATCAGCTGCTGCGGCGATTCCTCGAATGCAAACATACTGACCCGCTCGCCTTTTAGGCATTGTGCCTGCGCGAAATATGCGGCGAGAATCGTTTTGGCAGTTCCGGCAGTGCCTGAAATCAAGATACTGCTGCCGCGGTAAAAACCGCCGCCATGAAACATCTCATCCAATCCGGGTACGCCTGTGCTGATGATATCGGATGAAACTTCATGATTGAGCTTTAGGGATGTGATCGGCAAAACACTGATGCCATCGTCATCTATCAAAAACGGATATTCATTGGTTCCATGCGTTGAACCGCGATATTTGACAATGCGAAGCCTGCGAGTGGAAACCTGTTCTATCACCCGATTGTCGAGCAAAATGACGCAGTCCGAAACGTATTCTTCAAGTCCTTGCCTTGTCAGGGTAGCTTCGCCGCGTTCTCCGGTAATTACCGCGGTGACTCCTTTGTCTTTAAGCCAATGGAAAAGCCTGCGTATCTCAGCGCGGAGAATTGCCTCGTTTTCAAATCCTGAAAATAATGATTCTATGGTATCAAGCACGACACGCTTGGCATTGACTGTATCGATCGCATGGTTGAGCCTTATAAAAAGGCCATCCAGATCGAAGTCACCCGCTTCCTGTATTTCGGAACGCTCAACGCGCACATGATCCAGAGCTATCTTTTTCTCTTCTGCCAATTTCTCAAGATCAAAACCTAAAGTTTTGACATTCATTGCAAGATCGGCTATTGGCTCCTCAAAGGAAATGAAAACACCCGGCTCGCCGTATTCCGTTGCGCCGTTGATCAGGAACTGCATGGCCATCAGGGTTTTACCACATCCCGCACCGCCACAGATCAGGACAGGCCTGCCTTTTGGGAAGCCGCCATTTGTAATTTCATCAAGTCCCTCGATTCCTGACGGTATTTTTGGAAAAGAAAAGTGCTCGGATTTTTTCGTTGATTTTTTAGAACTCACTTGTAAATCTATTTTGAACGAATGGTGAACCAAATATAAAACAAAACTTTAATCGCAATCAACCATTGTCCAGTCGATATAAATCAAGCAAAACTAAGATACGGTTGCGGAATTACCGTTATATAATTTAATGAAATGTTAGATAATTATAAGATGTTAAAATGGAAATTAAATTCACTAAGAATTAACCATTGTTAGGCTTATCGTACCATAATTTTACTATACCAAACAAAATGAAAATGCTTCCCGAACTTATCTTCCATATCCGACAATTAAATAATGTGTGGCAGGCGAAAGCCGACAAAGATCGTTATCCCGCCATCGAAGGTAAAAGTAAACCCGCAGTGGTTCAGCTTGCTGTGGAAAAGGCTAAAGAAATGGCGACGAACACGCTTATTATCATTCATGGCCTCGACGGACGGATTCTCGAGCAAAGACGCATTCAAAACACATAATAAAATGGACGACAAGGAAAGAAAAGATCAACGTGACCGCACGAGGATAAATCGCAATGAACCTTATGAGCTCGAATATTGGTCGAAAAAGTTCAATATCACAGCACATAAGCTACGCGAAGTTATTGACCGTATCGGCAGTGAGGAAGTAAAAATGATTGAAAAATACCTTACGACCCATCAATGAGCAACTTCTCGATTGCAGTTCATGGCGGTGCCGGTCCGGATTCCGACTTTATCAAATCGCATCAGGATCAATTTGAAGAAGGTATTCGTGCGGCAGCAGAAGCCGGAAAGAGCGGCGAAAAAAACCGAAAAACGCGCGAGCAATTG
>CBDUBP010000019.1:0-16161 GCA_965365415.1 uncultured bacterium
GGGTTTTGGTAAATCCGACGACAAATCTGAAAGTTTTTGCGAACATCATTTATCGGAACTTCGATCCATCGCAGGAAACCCTCACAGCGTTCAAGGATTCGACTACGTGGTTCCAGATCGGGTTGCGCAGCGACATCTTTAACTGGTATTTCGATTATTGATTGCGATTTGATTTACCGGCGGACTAGCCCGGATTGCAGCGGCATCCTTTTAAACCTCGAAGGTTTTTAAAACCTTCGAGGTTTAAAAGATATAGCGAAAAGCCGGAAAAAGCTCCTGAAATTTTTTGGAAAAGTACATTCAGGTTATTCATCAATTTTTTGAAGAAATGGTTTTTTAACAAAGACCTCGCAGGTTTTTAAAACCTGCGAGGTCTGGGTCAAGGTAATAAAAATTAAGAATATTCCACTCAGGTTTCCCCGTCGCAATTCATATCTTTGCACCACTTTTACAAAACTTAATGCAAACTTCTTTGGATGCCGCCGAAAAAACCGTTTCGCTCAGGTCCGCTTTTACCGACTTTAAAGCGATAACAAAGGCCGGACTCGCCGTCAGCGTGCTCTTTTCGTCGATTGCAGGATATTTACTGGGTTTCAGCGATGCCAATCCATTTCAGTGGGATGTGCTTGTGATGCTGATGATCGGGGGTTATTGCATGGTCGGAGCGTCGAACGCATTTAATCAGGTCATTGAAAGAGACCTCGACGCGCTGATGGACCGCACTAAAAACCGGCCGGTTCCCGCGGGACGGATGTCGCCTGCTTTTGCATTAGGGATTGCGATCTTACTGACGATTATAGGCATCGTCCTGCTTTATATGATCAACCCAAAAACCGCAATGTTCGGGGCGATCTCCATTTTCCTCTACACCAGTGTTTATACGCCGCTAAAAACGGTCACCTCGCTTTCGGTATTCGTCGGCGCATTTCCGGGTGCGATCCCATTCATGCTCGGCTGGGTTGCGGCAACGAACGATTTTGGCATCGAAGCCGGGACGTTGTTCCTAATTCAGTTTTTCTGGCAATTCCCGCACTTCTGGGCCATCGGCTGGTTCCTCTACGAAGATTATGAAAAGGCCGGGTTTTACATGCTTCCGACAGGCAAACGCGACCGCTCAACTGCATTGCAGGCCATACTGTATACCGTTTGGCTGATCATTGCATCGCTGCTTCCGTCGCTGGGTTATACGGGTCAGTTTTACATCAGTCCGATTGCGGCAGCGATTGTCTTCATTTTAGGATTGTGGATGCTGACCTTTGCGATCAGGCTATATCAAAAACGTACGGCAAAGGCTGCGAAAGCGCTGATGCTTGTCAGCGTCTCATATATTACTTTGCTTCAGATCATTTATATCATTGATAAATTTTTACGATAATGGATACAATGTCCGCTCAGGAACATCAGGAAAGAAAGGCGAGATCGTACAAATTGATACTCGGTTTTGCAATGGTGAGCATGACTATGATGTTTGCCGGCCTGACGAGTGCGTTTGTGATTTCGAAGTCGAGGGGCGACTGGTTGAAGGATTTCGAAATGCCATCCGCATTTTTCGCGAGTACACTTGTGATCATTCTTTGCAGCGTCACTTTTCATTTGGCGAAAACAGCAATAAAAAAGGGCGACAACAAGAAGGTTTCGGCGATGCTATTGGCGACGCTCGCGATGGGTATTTTATTCGTGGCTTTACAGTTTACGGGCTTTAACCAGATCGTGGCGCAGGGTCACTATTTTACGGGATCCGAAAGTTCGATAACCACGACTTACATCTACATCTTTGCGATGGCGCACATCGTACACCTTTTCGGCGGTATCATTGCGCTGGTGATCATAATTTATAATCATTTTAAACAGAAATACAGTCCTTCACAAACCCTTGGGATTGAACTGGGTGCGATGTATTGGCATTTTCTTGACGGTTTGTGGATTTACCTGTTTTTGTTTTTATATTTTTTCAAATAAATAAAAAGCTTATTTTTGGGGTGCTAAATTAGAATAGTTATATGAACTCGACAATTACCAATGTAGAAAGCAACGAAAAGGTCTGGGGCGGCGGCAATGAGCCGATGGGCGCCAGCTATGGAAAGCTGATGATGTGGTTTTTCATCGTATCGGATGCGTTGACTTTCTCTGGTTTTCTTGCTGCTTACGGTTTCTCGCGATTTAAATTCATTGAGACATGGCCATTGCCCGATGAGGTGTTTACCCACTTCCCGTTTATGCATGGCGTCGCAGCACCGATGTATTATGTCGCGCTCATGACATTCATCCTTATCTTCTCATCAGTAACGATGGTACTTGCAGTAGACGCGGGGCATCAGATGAAGAAAACCAAGGTAGCAGTTTACATGCTCCTGACGATCCTTGGAGGTTTGATCTTCGTCGGATCACAGGCATGGGAATGGAAAAATTTCATCAAAGGGGAATACGGCGCTGTTGAAACTAAAGGCGGAAGTTTGCTGCAGTTCGTCGATTCCAGCGGAAAAAGGCTTGCCCTTGCAGATTTCGCCGTTACACTTCCCGAAGAAAGAGTAGCGCTTGAACGAAGCAATGCAACGTGGTTCATGGAAGAATCTTCACTTCCGACATATTCTGTTGCCGAGGTAATGGCAGGCTTCAAAGCCAATCCTAATGTGCTTGTACGTACCGAAGTAATATATGCCGCTGATGATGCGAGCAAAAAGGATAAGACTATCCACCCGGAACTCAACAAGAAAAAGCATAAGACGGTACTGACGCGTGAGGCATCTGAAAAAATGATGGCAAATGCAGCGATTGTCGTTGAAGGTGCAAACCTGAAAAGAAACGAATACGGAAACAAGCTCTTCGCTGATTTCTTCTTCTTCATTACAGGCTTCCACGGTTTCCACGTGTTCTCCGGAGTTTTGATCAACATCCTGATCTTTATCAATGTGATCCTTGGTACTTACGAGAGGCGCGGATCTTATGAAATGGTTGAGAAAGTCGGTCTGTACTGGCACTTCGTCGACCTGGTTTGGGTATTCGTATTTACATTCTTCTACCTCGTTTAATTAATTTACAATGGCACACGGACACGCACACGAATCGAATACAAAAAGAATATGGATGGTTTTCGCACTGCTATCAGTCGTAACCATTGTCGAAGTCATTCTCGGTATCATCAAGCCTGAAGCGCTCTACATGCGTAATATGTTAGGAATGAACCTGCTGAACTGGATATTCATCATCCTGACGCTGGTGAAGGCATATTATATTGTCTGGGCGTTTATGCACATGGAAGGCGAACGCGTCAGCCTCAGGTGGTCGGTGGTTTCATCTGTGGTCTTCCTGGTTTTGTATCTTATGTTTATTCTCTTGGTCGAAGCCGATTACATTTACGGCATCTATAAGTCATCCACCATCAAGTGGAACTTTTAATGGCCAATTAACAGCATATAAAGACGGTATTCCACCGTCTTTTTTTATTTTTGCAATCGAAATTCCGCTCTTCTCCCATGAAGAAAAATATTGTCCTTTTCGCGCTCTTCATCCTGCCTATCGTTGCTTACCTTTTCTTTGCTTCAGGGGTCAACACTTTTATTAAATTGCCGGTCGTAACCGAGAAGGTAGACGATCTTGGCGATTGGACAGGCCTTCGCGGAGAAGCGTTTACACTCGACGGCAAGATTACCGTTCTTGGGTTTGGCGGACATGATTTATTGAAGAACCGCGGCAACATCTACAATCTTTATCAAAAGATATTTCGGACATATCACGGGTTTCGCGACCTCCAGTTCGTATATGTTTGTCCAAAAGGAACCGAAAAGGACGCGAAATATATCATCGATCAGCTCGATGACACGAGTGATGTTTCAAATTTCCATTTTGTTTTTGCTTCAGACGAGGACATTCAGGACTTTTATAATGGATTGAAACTGCGCGGAAAACTCAACGCCGACCTCGGTTCAAGAAATGTAATGATGATTGATAAAGACCGCAAGCTGCGCGGCCGTATCGGTGACGAATACCGAGAAAGCTACGATACGTTTCATCCTTCGGTGATCAGCAACGAATTTCTGGATGATTTCAAAATTCTGCTGTACGAGTATCGCGCGGCTTTCAAACGAAACAACATCTCCAAGAATGAAAAATAAATCATACATCGGCATTTCATTGATCATTTTGCTTTTCGGGATTTGGGCCGTGCCGAAGATCGTCGATCGTGTAAAGAACAGGGAAGTGGTTGAAGGCGGCGGACTCGACAATGTCCACGGAAACAGCGGCAATAACGATGCGCTTCTCACGATAGGAAAGGCGCCGAAATTCGAACTTACAAACCAGGATGGAAGGAAAATCACCGATGCCGATTTTAAGGGTAAAGTCCACATCATTGAATTCTTCTTTTCAACGTGTCCGACGATCTGTCCTAAGATGAACCAGAACATGCTCAAGATCGAGCAGTCTTTCTTTGGCAATCCGAATTTTGGGATTGCGTCGATAACCATCAATCCTGAAACGGATACGCCTGAAGTTTTAAAAGCACATGCAAAGCAGTTGGGTGTCAAATCTTCAAACTGGCATTTTCTGACCGGCGACAAATCATACATTTTTGATCTCGCCAACAAAGGCTTCAATATGTATGCAGGCGAAAATTCGAATGCAAGTGGAGGATTCGAGCATTCCGGGATGTTTGCGCTTGTCGATAAGAACGGCAATATCCGATCGCGTCAGGATGGATACGGAAATCCGATCGTATACTACGATGGCATCGAGCCCGAAGGAGTCGCCGCGATTATGAACGATATCAAAATCCTGCTTCGTGAATAATATAAACGGAATAGAAAATCGTTACAATAAATGGATTTTGGTGCTCAGCATCCTGATTCCGGTGGTTGTCGCAATGCTGTTCAGCGTAAAGCTGAAGGATTTCGGGATTAATGTCGAACCGCTGACATTCCTGCCGCCGATTTATGCGTCGATCAATGCGCTGACCGCAGTGGTTTTGATTGTCGGCGTAATGGCGGTCCGCCGTGGTCATCGGAAAACCCACGAATACCTGATGAAGTTTGCGATCGGGCTGTCGGCAGCTTTCCTGTTAATGTATGTCGCCTATCACATGACTGCCGATTCAACCCCATTTGGCGGAAAGGGAGCCATTAGGTATGCGTATTTTTTCATACTCCTGAGCCATATCTTTTTGTCGGTTGCCATCATTCCGCTCGTACTGATAAGCTTCGTTCGTGCACTCGCGCAGCGGTTCGACAGGCATCGAAAAATAGCGCGCATCGCTTATCCGTTATGGCTTTATGTCGCAATCAGCGGCGTACTTGTTTATTTGATGATTGCACCTTATTATGCGCACTAAATTTATTCATATAGCCATCCTGTTTTTTCTGCTGACGATTTCTTCAGATGCGTCCGCGCAGTGTTCCATGTGCCGTGCGGCGCTCGAGACTGGCGGCGACAATGCAAAAGCCGAAGCCGTAAACGACGGGATCGTTTACCTGATGGTGATTCCGTACATTCTGGTGGCGGTAATCGGATATTGGGTTTATAAGGTCAATAAGAAGTAATTACTTCAGACCGTCGACGCTTACATTTACTTTCCCTTCCACATGCAGGAATGCCAGGATCGCTTTGTTCGTCAGCTGGATTTTCTGGAAATCGATTTCCCCAATCTGGCCATTTACAAAAACGCCGGGCATCGGCGAATAATTCGTAAGGTATTTCGCCATATTCTGCTTTCCCTCTTCGAGATTTGGCCTGATCGAATATCGGCAGCTTTCCTGGATCTTGCGAAGAATCAATCCCTGTGCAAGCCAGTTTGCAGTCCGAAGTAGCTTGTCTTTCGTATCGAGCGCATAATCGAGCTGGTCGAAATAGATTTCTTTTGTCTGCGCATTATATTGCGGAAATCCGGTGAGGTAGATTGTTCCGTTGACGCTCCCGATCATGTCGAGTGCGATCACCAATTTGCCGCTTTTATGCCAGATCGAAACGTTTTGGACTTTCACCTTTCTTTTTCCTGAACCAAATTCCTGTCCGGCGAAATTTTGCGACATGATCCGGGATGCGTCGGCATATGTCGATACCGCAACGATGTTTGCAGTGATTTTATCCGGCATTTTTGAAACGGGTTTCAGCGCGGTTTTATCCTTTTCAAACTTGTTTGCCGGTTTCGCGCCAACGAGTGTTTCGATGTTGCATTTCATCCCCATATCGAGCGAAATACGGTCTTTTTTGATTTCGGCAGTCGTCGTGTAAATTTCATTCGGCACGATTCGAAGCCAGCTTTGGTACGCCTCGCTCATTTCAATTGGCGTCGCAATCTTTTCTACTGCATCGAGTACGTTAGGCTTAAAATCTGCCGATTTTTCGATCGCCTCGTCAATGCTTTTCTCGATTTTCGATTTGAAGATCTTTATCGCGGGATTGATGACGTACGTAATTGGAACCTGTTTGCCCATTACGGTTGTCGTCGGACTTTCATTCCAGTTCAGCGCCTGCAGGTTTGTGGTAGTATGGAGTTTCCAGTTGTTAAGCCGTACGTCGCTCAGCATGGTAATCGTTCCATTAAGATTGAATTCCCTGATGGAATACATGTCGAGCCCAAGTTTGTCGGTGCCGATGCGATATTTGATATTCGCTTTCAGCGGAAGTATGGTTCGGATCTTTCCGTTCGATTCCTCGATCCTGATCGGAGCCTGCTTCCAGATTTTCATTTCGATATCATCGTCGGTAATTTTCGCATCTTCGTAGATCAGCCCGTTCAGATATTTGTTCGTCTGGTTCTCGATGTCTTTTAGTTTGATAGATACAGGAACCGCAATAAACGACGGCACGCTTTCGTATTTGATCGGCGAGGCATCATCAGGCTCCGGCTTAAGCGCAGTTATTTTTGAAGTCGACGAACAGCCGCCGAAGATCATCATTAAAATCGTCAGCCAAAAAAATCTTTTCATCAGTGAAATTTTCCGCAAAATTAGCATTCCTCATTGAAAATACGCTGTAAGATAATTGTTACTGTCACAGCATTGGGAAATTATTTAAATTTGCGCAGCCGGATCATCCCTATCATGAAAAAAATCCTTTTTGTTTTTGGCATTTTGATGCTTTCCGTAGCCGGCAATGCGCAGGTCAGGAAATGGACATTGCGCGAATGCATCGACCACGCGCTGAAGAACAACATTACGATCCGCCAGACCGATCTGGATACCAGGCTTGCGGCGATCGAAAAGAAAGATGCGTTCGGAAACTTCCTGCCATCGGTGAATGCCGATGCCGCGCATTCATGGAATATCGGTCTGAACCAAAATATTACGACCGGACTTCTCGAGAACCAAACGACACAGTTTACATCTGCCGGTTTGAATGTCGGCATAAACATATATTCAGGATTGCAGGCACAAAACCGGTTGCGTCGCGCCAATTTGTCGATCCTCGCTGCAAAGTATCAGTTGGACAAGATCAAGGACGACGTATCACTTAACGTTGCAAATTCATTCCTTCAGATTTTATTCAATAAGGAAAATCTAAAGGTACAGCGCGATCAGCTCGCGCATAACCAGCTCCAGTTCAATCGTACTGATGAGCTTGTCAAGGCCGGATCGATTCCGCGTGGCGACCTGCTCGATATGAAAGCCACCGTTGCGACAACCCAGAAAACGGTTATCGATGCCGAAAATGCACTGCTGATCTCGAGGCTCAGCCTTGCACAGCTGCTTCAGATCGACGACTTTCAGAATTTTGATATCGTCGACCGGGATTATGAAGTGACCGAAAGCCCTGCAATGATCCATACACCGGATTCGATCTACAGGAAAGCACGTGATTTCAGGGTCGAGATCAAACTGGCAAAGGCGAATCTTGAAGTTGCCGAGAAAGATGTCGTCGTCGCACGCGGCGCGTTCCATCCGACACTTAGGGGTTTTTATAGCTTTAGTACCCGTGCGGCATATGCCGATCAGATTGTCGGGATCATCCCGGATGCTCAAAACCCATTTTCGGTCATCGGAACTGTTGAAGGCACGGGGCAAAACGTAATCCAGCCGAATTTCGCACCTGTATTGGGAAGCGCAGATCCTGTTTTTGATCAGTTTGATGAGAATAAAGGCCATTCGTTCGGACTTCAGTTGAATATCCCGATTTTAAATGGATTTTCAGCAAGGAATGCTGTCGAACGCGCAAAAGTCAACCTCGACAGGTTTAAGATCGCATACGAACAGCAGGAATTGGATCTGGAGCGAAATGTCTACACTGCATTTACCGACGCAAAAGGAGCAATGAACGCTTATGAATCGGCAGGTATCGCACTTGAGGCGCGTCAGGAAGCATTTAATTATGCAAAAGAGAAGTTCGCGGTGGGGATGATGAATTCATTCGATTACAATCAGGCACAGCTGCTCTATATCAATGCGCAATCCGACCTGCTGAGGGCGAAATACGATTACATTTTCAGGGTTAAGGTTGTCGAGCTGTATTTCGGCATTCCAATCTCATTAAACTAACACATATGTCTAAGAAAACGATTTATTATAGCCTGGGTGCACTTGTATTGCTGATCGTCATTTTGATCGTCGTCGGCAAAACGAGCAACAGCGATAAGGGCAAGGAAGTTGAAACCGCGGCAGTCAGTGAGATCACAATTGTTGAAACGGTTTCGGCAACGGGAAAGATACAGCCCGAAATCGAAGTGAAGATATCATCTGAAGTATCAGGTGAAATTATCGATCTTCCGATAAAGGAAGGCCAGGTTGTAAAAAAAGGCGATTTGCTGGTAAAGATCAATCCAGATCTGTATACCTCGGGTTTCAACAGGACAGTATCGAATCTTTCAGGGACAAAAGCAGGACTGAGCCAGGCGGAGGCGCAATTTGCAGAAGCCAAGTCCAATTATGACAGGAATAAAAGTCTTTTCGATAAAGGCATCATTTCAAAAGCCGATTGGGACCGCGCGGTATCATCATTTGAAGTTGCAAAGGCAAACCGTCAGTCAGCATATTACAACGTCCAGAGTGCTGTTGCTACGGTAAATGAAGCAAAGGACAATCTTGGCAGGACAACAATCTATGCACCGGCAGACGGAACGATTTCGGTATTGAATGTGGAACTCGGCGAACGCGTTTTGGGAACGATCCAAATGGCAGGAACGGAACTTCTGCGCGTGGCGAACCTGAACAATATGGAAGTCGAAGTCGATGTCAACGAAAATGATATTGTGAAAGTCAGCATTGGCGATTCTGCCGACGTCGAAGTCGACGCATACCTCAAAAAGAAATTCAAGGGCATTGTGACAAGCATTTCGAATTCGGCGAGCGCAGCCCTGACTGCCGACCAGGTTACGAATTTCAAAGTCAAAATCCGCATTTTAAAAGAATCCTATCAAGACCTGTTAAAAGGGAAACCTGAAACCTATTCTCCGTTTCGCCCGGGAATGACTGCTACCGTAGATATCATCACTACCAGGAAAGAAAAAGTCCTGGGTGTTCCGATCAGCGCGGTTGTTGTGAAAACCGACACTGCCGGCGGTAAAAAACCTGCAAGGAAAGCTGATGAGGACAAAGTAAAAGGCAAATCGGACAAGAAATTCGAATGTGTATTTGTCAAGTCGGGGAACAAAGCGAAAATACGTGTCATCAAAACCGGAATCCAGGACGATACGAACATCGAAGTCACCGAGGGCCTCAAACCCGGCGATATCGTGATCACAGGACCATACACGACGGTTACGCGTGAACTCAACTCGGGGGATCTCGTAACGGTCGCAGGTAAAAAGGACGAGAAAGACGACAAAGACAAGAAGGATAAAAAGTAACCTTGTACATCCTCAATTTAGAAACGGCCACAAAGAACTGTTCGGTCGCATTATCGAAAGACGGGAAAACTATATCGTCGCGTGATTTTGCAGGCGAAGGTTATTCACATGCCGAAAAGCTCCATGTTTTTATTGACGAAGTTCTCAAGGAATCTGCAATCGGTTACGATGAACTGTCAGCAATTGCCGTAAGCCGTGGCCCGGGTTCTTATACCGGATTGCGCATTGGCGTTTCGGCGGCCAAGGGTTTTTGCTACGCACTGCGGATCCCATTGATTGCAGTCGACACATTGGCGGTTCTTGCTGCACAAGTGAGTGTCCAGTCGGGGTTGATCGTTCCTATGATCGATGCGCGGAGGATGGAGGTTTATTCAGCAGCGTTCGATAAAGATCATCAACAGGTTTCAGATACAAAGGCCGAGATCATTACAACCGAATCCTATTCTGCGATTGGGGACGAAATTTATTTTATTGGCGATTGCCAGCCAAAGCTTAGAGACGTATTGACAAAGGAAAACTTCAAATTCCTTGATGACGTGATTTATCCGTCGGCCCGCGACATGTCGGATTTGAGTTATCAAAAGTACCAAGCCGGAAGTTTTGAGGATGTGGCTTACTTCGAGCCATTCTACCTAAAGGATTTCATCACAGGCGCAAAAAGACAGTAACCTGTAATTCCCCGTTGACTGCGATTAAACTGTAGATTAAAAGCCTACCCCAATTGTGCGTGTTCCTTAACAAAAGGCTGCACTGCGATTCCCGCGTTATCGAATGAAATCTTAATGTCCTGAAGCGTATCCGAGGCCACCTCGGCAAAGTGCTCGTTGTTTGCCCACGGACGCACGGCAAGGACAATTGCCGAATCGGTCATGTGTTTTACTTCGACCACCGGCTCCGGAGATGTAAGCACTTTCGGATTGTTTTTCAGGATGTCGATAATAATCTTGCGCGCCTGTTTGATATCGGTGTCGTACGAAAGCGAAAACGAAAGATCTGCACGCCGGATCTTCTCAAGTGAATAGTTGATGATCGTGCCGTTTGAAAGCATGCCGTTGGGCACAAACACGGTTTGGTTGTTCGGAGTGATCAGCCTGGTAACAAAGATCTGGATTTCGCTGACGGTTCCGGCTACGCCTTGCGCCTCGATATAATCGCCGACGCGAAATGGTTTGAATAGAATGATAAGCATTCCGCCAGCGAAATTCGACAGCGAACCCTGGAGCGAAAGCCCGATCGCGAGTCCCGCCGCACCGAGTATTGCCACAAACGATGAAGTCTCAATCCCGAGCCGTGAAATGACCGTTACGAAAAGCAACACGCGAAGCGCCCAAAGCAGGATATCTGCAAGGAATTTTGTCAGCGTAGGATCGACGTCGCGCCGAAGCATGATCCGCCGTGTCAGGCGATTGATAAGCCTGATGACGTAAAGTCCGACCAGCAGGATGAGCATCGCCGAAATGACCCGCGGTGAGTAATTGAGCAGCATTCGCAAAAAGTTGCTGATGTATTCGTCGAGGGAATCGACCTTTGTAAGCAAACTCATGGTTTGTTTAGTGGTTTTAAAGATTGTAGGGCCGAACTGAAGTCGGATTCGGGCATCTCACACGATTTGTTCCGGCAAACATAAAAAAGCGTTTGATTTTCGGCAAACCGATTTTCTAAAAATGGCAATGACGATGGTTGTGCTGCTGCCGCTACAATGACGTTCGGAATGTATTGCGAATTGAATTCCGGCAGATATTCGTTTGCGTTTGTGCCGACGATTGCCAGTTCGCGATTCTGATCCGAAAAATCCATCAGGACATTAAGCCAGTTTGAAAATGCCGACGGATAATCTGCTATTTCAACGACATGTGCTATCATGCGTTTCGCAATCTTTTCGTAATGAGTATTTGAAAAGAAGATTGAAAGTCTTACAAGATTCCAGGCCATCACCGAGTTCGATGCCGAAATCACGTTGTCTTCGATCTCATAGTGTTTAGCCACGAGCGGAGCCGAATCATTTGCTGCAAATGTAAAAAAGCCGCTGTCGTCTTCGTAGAAATGATCGAGGCAATGGTCGGTGAGCTGCTTTGCAACATTGAGCCACTTTTCGTTCATTTCTGCAGTGTATAGATTGATCAAGGCTTCAATCAAAAAAGCATGATCGTCGAGGTAGCCATCGATCGTGGCTTTTCCATTTTTATGATTCCTGAAAAGTTTTCCGTCAATCCAGAGATTATTGAGCAGGAATTCGGCGTTGCGGACTGCTGTCTCACGATAATTTTCGTTTCCGGTAGCTTTGTAAGCATCGATAAAACCAGTCAGCATCAGCGAGTTCCAGGAGGTCAGTTTTTTATCATCCAGACGTGGCCTGCTGCGTTTATCCCGTTCGTTTAGCAGCAATCTTTCCCAGCTTTTCTTTTTTGCACTGAGATCATTTGCCGAAATGTTGTTATTTGCCGCAATATTTTCAAGAGGCAGATTTTGGATCAGCACGTAATTGCCGTGTTCCCAATGTCCGAATTCATTTATGTTGAAAGTTTGACTGAACAGATCGAAATCATTTCCAAGAATATTCTGCAAATCAGCTTTCGTCCAAACATAGAATGCACCTTCTTCGAGTTTTCCTTCCGGATTCAGGCTGTCGGCATCGAGGGCGCAAAAAAAGCCGCCGTCGGCATCGGTCAGTTCGCGTGAGATGAATTCCAAAGTTTTGTCTATGACTTCCGCATACAGCGGATTCTTCGTCAGTTTGTACGCTTCCGAATACAGCGAGATCATCTGCCCATTGTCGTACAGCATTTTTTCGAAATGGGGGACATGCCAGCGCATATCGACGGAGTATCTTGAAAATCCGCCGCCAATGGTGTCAAACAATCCGCCAAAGGCCATTTTTTCCAATGATAAGAAAACATGGTCCAAAACTTCGACGTCGTTTTGCTGTGATCCGTAACGAAGCAGAAAACGAAAATTGTTTGGCAGCATGAACTTTGGGGCTCGTGCGAAGCCACCATATTCCTTGTCGAAACTGCGTTTAAGCTTTGATATTAGTGTCTCAAGTTTTTCCTGTTTCAGTTGAGTGTCCGCTTTTTCACTTTCGATGATGCTTATCGCATTCATGCCTTCCTGAAGTTTGTCGGCATATTCAACCATTTTTCCGGGATCCGATTTGTATATCGCCGCAAGCTGTGAAAGTGACGAGATCCATTGTTCTTTCGGGAAGTACGTTCCGCCCCAGACAGGCCGGCCATCGGGAAGGCAAATGACGTTCATTGGCCACCCACCGTGTTGTGTCATCAGCTGAACGGCTTTCATGTAAACGGCATCGACGTCGGGACGTTCTTCGCGGTCGACTTTGATGCTGACGTAATGATCGTTCATGATCTCGGCAACCTCTTCGTCTTCAAAACATTCGTGTTCCATAACGTGGCACCAATGGCACGCAGAATACCCCGAACTGAGAATGATCAGCCGTTTTTTTTGTTTCGCTTCCTGAAGTGATTTGTCGTTCCACGCGCGCCAATGCACGGGGTTTTCGGCGTGTTGCAACAGGTACGGACTGGTTTCGGATCGAAGTTCATTCATGGCGGCGGTATTTTAGCCCGGATTGCAGCGGCATCCTTTTTTACGCGCAGCAAGTAAAAAAGATATAGCGGAAAGCCGGAAAAAGCTCCAAAAAAAATTAGCCGTTCAACGCTTCAACAGTGATCTTCTCGTCCTGGAGCATATCTTTTAGCATGTTTTCAATCCCGCTTTTGAGTGTAAATGTCGACGATGGGCATCCGTTACATGCGCCCTGAAGAACCACTTTGACGCGTTTGTTTTCGGGATCATAGGAGTCGAACATGATATTTCCGCCATCGGCTGCGACTGCGGGTTTTACGTATTCCTCGAGAATGTTGACGATTTGCTGCGAAGTCGTGTCGAGATTGTCGAATTTTTGTTCCTGCTCAACAGGTTTGGATTGTTGGTCGACATGCGTTTCGTCGACAGCGATTCCGCCATTTTCCAGAAAACTCTTGACGAACATGCGAAGTTCCATCGTGATATCGTCCCAATTGTAGATTTCGTATCGCGTGACCGAGATATAATTCTCATCGATAAAAACCTCTTTGACATAAGGCATTTCAAAAAGGGCGCGCGCCAATGGTGATGACGCCGTGTCGTCGATCGATTTGAATTCGACCGAGGTCTTGGTCAGCAGGATCGACGCGACAAATTTCATCGCGGAAGGATTAGGCGTCATTTCGGCGTAAACGGTAATTGGTTTTTTCGCCGCCGGTGCCGACTCGACAATGATTTGTCCGCCATTATCCACGAACTCCGAAATCTGTTCGGCAACTTCGTTCTGGACGTCAGCCCATTCGACTATGTTGAAGCGTTCAATCGCGATAAAATTTCCTGAAATATAAACGGTTTTTATGAACGGTAAATGAAAGAGCTGTTTCGCAAGCGGCGAATTTGCGGCCTCGTCAATATTCCTGAATTCGTAATTTCCGGGACCCGCGATGAACTCCGTAAATTCAAATTTAATAATTGATGGATTTTCGGTGTTTTTAATGAGAATTTGCGGCATTTGACTTAGTATTTTTTTGCAAAATTAACTAACAACTTAGGGCGGATTCGTTATATTTGGAGATTTAAACATTTTATTAACAGTCAGTCCGTTCGCTAACTATTAATAAACCATCCTTGCTCATGAAAAGAATTCTACTCCTCTTTTTAGTGCTGCCATTTGCCAGTGCGGTAGCACAACCAATTACTGTCAGTACTACAACATACACGGTTCCCGAGCTTGTTGAGGACGTCCTTTTCGGACAGACGGAAAATTCATCTTGTGCAGGCGCAATATCGAATATAACCTGGTCGACAGGCACCAATTTTGGCTGTGGAGACAATGGTATCGGTTATTTTACCAATACGAATCCGGCATTCCCAATGACTTCGGGAGTCGTGCTGACTTCGGGGAATGCGAACAATGCCCCCGGTCCGAACGATACGACGCTCAGCGATGGCGGCGGATGCGGATGGCCGGGTGATGCGCAGCTTTTTAATTACATTCAGGGACTTGGGATCGATCCGGGGCTGTCATCTTATAACAATGCAACGATTTTGGAATTCGACTTTACCCCGCTGACGGATTTCATGAGTTTCGACTTTTTGTTTGCCTCTGAAGAGTACGGTACGTTTCAGTGCACATTTTCGGACGCTTTTGCATTCTTCCTGACCGATGTTACTGCCGGCACGCCTGCGACAAACCTTGCGCTTGTCCCAAATACGACAATACCGATTTCCGTAATTACGATTCGTGATGATGCTTATAACAATGCATGTGGTGATGCAAACGTAGCATATTTCGGCAATTTTTATGATGCAGGCGCAGCTTCTCCAACCAATTTTGCCGGTGAAACCATTTTAATGACCGCGGAATCCGCCGTGGTTCCTGGCCATACATACCATATCAGGTTTATTGTTGCCGACCGGAATGATACTGCGCTTGATTCGGCCGTATTCCTTGCAGGAAACAGTTTTAATATCGGGCAGGCATTGGTTCAGGGAACCGGCGAGTTGGAAGGCCTAAGCAGTGACTTCCTGATTGCTGATGGAAGCGCCATTTGCGGCGGCCGTACAATTACGGTTCAGGCAGGCGCCGATCCGGTTGCAGGCGCGACGTATCAATGGCAAAACGGAGGTGCGGACATCCCTGGTGAAACCAATTTTTCGCTGGACATCAGCGGTCCTGGAATATATACGGTGGTTGCGACTTTCGCCGGTGGATGCGTTCAAAGTGATTCCATAATAGTCGAATACTGGCCGTCAGCTCCTTTAAACGAGCCAAGTGATTTATGTGATGGTGATGCGGATGGATTATACGATCTTACATCGAAAGAACCTGAAATACTGGGGGCTTTGAGTCCGTTTGATTTTGTTTTTGGCTATTATCATTCTGCATTCGACGCGGAAAACGGAATCGACCCGATTACATTTCCCTTCGCAGACCCGACAGCTTATCCGGGAGCGGTAGGTGAAGAGATTTTTATCAGAATTGACGATAATTATGGATGTTTTACGCTTTTGTCGTTTGAACTAATGGATCTCGTAGCCCTGGATCCGCAGGATGTTGAAGTCTGCGATGAATATATTCTGCCTGCTTTGACACCAAATTATTCGTACAATAGTGCATCAGGCGGAGGTGCGGCAACTCAGATTCCGGCGGGTACGGCAATCAATTCGACACAAACAATATATCTTTATTTCAATGACGGTCTTTGCGAAGCTGAAGGCGATTTTACAGTGACGATCGTTCCTCCTCCTGTACAGCCGAATCCGGTAGATGTTTCTGTATGTGATTCCTATGTTCTTCCTGCGCTACCGGTCAACCATACTTATCATAGTGCGACCGGCGG
>CBDUBP010000020.1:0-16063 GCA_965365415.1 uncultured bacterium
TCTTTCAGCCGTGCTCAAAAGGTTTTCAAACGCGGTAATGCTCATCCGTGCGCTGACGCCACTTTTATAATCGACAAATTCACTTTCGCGGGCTTCAAATCCGATCTGTTCCAAAAGGTCTTTAGCGAGATCGGGAACGTGGATCGTGTCGGTTTGCCGCTGGTCGAGTTTCGCTTCCTGTTCGGTAATCGTGCGGGCGATCTTAACCGTTTCGGGATAATGCGTGATGATCTGGGATCCGATGCGATCTTTCAAAGGCGTGACTATGCTGCCGCGGTTCGTGTAATCTTCGGGATTCGCAGTAAAAACGAATTGGATATCGAGATGGAGCCTGACCTTAAAACCGCGGATCTGCACATCGCCTTCCTGAAGGATATTGAACAAAGCGACCTGGATCCTGGCCTGCAGATCGGGAAGTTCATTGATGACAAAAATGCAGCGGTTCGCGCGTGGCACCATCCCAAAATGAATGACGCGGTCGTCGGCATAACTCAGACGAAGGTTTGCGGCTTTGATCGGATCGATGTCGCCTATCAGGTCGGCGACCGTAACATCAGGTGTTGCGAGCTTTTCAAAAAACCGTTCGTCACGATGAAGCCACGAAAGCGGAGTTTCATCGCCTTTCTCAGCGATGAGTTCCTTTGCAAAACGTGAAACCGGATTCAACGGATCGTCGTTGATCTCTGAGCCTTCAACGAAAGGGATCCATTCGTCGAGCAGATTGACCATCAAACGCGCAAGCCTTGTCTTCGCCTGACCGCGAAGTCCGAGTAAATTAATGTTATGCCGCGAAAGAATGGCGCGCTCCAACTCGGGAATTACCGTATTCTCAAAACCCCAAACCCCGGGGAATGCGTCTTCTTTTCTTGCGATCTTGCTCCTGAGGTTGTCACGCAGCTCGTCCTTGATCGATTTCGATCTGTATCCTGCCGCTTTCAATTCGCCCAGCGTTCTTATATTCTCTATATCCATTCTTCTATCTTGTTTCTTTCTTCTTTCTTCTGTCAACTCTAAACTCTGAACTGCTTACTGCCAACTGTAAACTGTCCTCCTACTTCACTCTCTTCCTCCTATTCGTCTCATAATCCTCAAAAATCATTTCCCCCAAACCCTTGAGCCCCGTATAAAATGCTTTCCCTTGGTTCGCCTCGGTAAACTTGTTGACGAATCTCTGCAAATACGGATCGGACGCGATCATAAATGTAGTGATTGGAATATGAAGCTTTCGCGCCTGACGCGCCATATCGTAGCATTTCTCGGTAATGTATTCGTCGAGGCCGTTACTGTTCATGTAATAAGTGCCGTCAGCTTCGCGGATACAGCTCGGTTTCCCGTCTGTTATCATAAATATCTGACGGTTCGTATTGCGCTTTCGCCGAAGCAGATCCATCGCGAGCCGCAAACCCGCAACGGTATTGGTATGAAACGGTCCAACCTGAAGATATGGAAGATCGCGGATCGCAATCGGCCATGCATCGTTTCCAAAAACAAGTATGTCGAGTGTATCTTTCGGGTATCGGGTCGTGATCAGTTCCGCCAATGCCATCGCGACCATCTTTGCCGGCGTGATGCGGTCTTCGCCATAAAGGATCATCGAATGGCTGATGTCAATCATCAAAACGGTACTCATTCTTGATTTGTGGCGCGAATCCTCGACAACCAGGTCGTTCTCGGTCAGAGTCAGCTCATCGATCCCATGATTGACCCACGCATTTTTAAGGCTTTCGGTCAATGAAATCCTGTCGGGCGCGTCGCCAAAGTGGTATTCGCGGAATTCGCCCGTATGTTCGTCGCCCGAACCCAAATGTTTTGTCGAATGGCTTCCTGCGCCGGTTTTCTTCAGATTGCCAAAAATCCGGTCGAGCGCCTGCTTACGGATCGCGCGCTCCGTTTTTGCGGTGATTGCCAATCCGCTCCCTTCGTCATCTTTCTTTTCACGGATGTATCCCCGTTTTTTAAGGTCTTCGATGAAATCGTCGATCGTATAATCCCCGTTCGTCAATTCATATTCCTTATCAAGCTGCCGCAGCCAGTCGAGCGCTTCATCAAGATCTCCCGAGGTATGTGTGACAAGTTCTGTAAAGATGTCGAAAAGCTTATCGAAAGGCGGAACCTCCGGTGCAGAATATGGTTTAAAAATGAAACCGGATTTACGTGGATTTTGCATAGCGTTTAAAATTAACGATATGTCGACGAACGCCCGACTGTCATGCTATTAATTTTAGGTTAAAAGTCGTTACGCCGGTCGACGCCGTGCCAGTTTTCACGAACTTTAAATAAAAAGACCATGGACAAAAATCAATCTGATAGTTTCGATCCGAAAAATGAAGACGACCGGGAGGAAAATTACGCCGGAAATGACGGAACGCAAATGCCTGAAGATGTAACGGATCCTGATGTGATCAGGAATCCTGAAACGGATGGATCAAATGAGGAGAATCAGGAGAAGAATTCACAGCGGCCAACTCCCGGCACGCTTTGATTGAACTTCGCTATCTTTGCCCGCTTAAAATTTTTTAAATGCCGGCAAACAATGTATTAAAAGGAGTTGTTCTGGTCGGGCTCGGTGCCACCAGTTATGGAATGCTTGCGACCTTTGTCAAACTCGCCTATTCCGATATCGGGATCACGGGTTCGAAATTCACGCCCGCCGAAGTCATTTCAGCGCAGTTCATCCTCGGCATCATCGCGGTGCTTGTGATCAACGCGTTTACAAAGTTCAAAAAACGTGGAGATGTCGTCAATGCAACTCGAAAAAACATCGTCCAATTACTGATAACGGGAACATCGACAGGTCTTACAAGCATTTTTTATTACCTGGCTGTGAAGTACATTCCGGTATCGATTGGCATTGTATTGCTCATGCAGACCGTCTGGATGGGAGTTTTGCTAGAGATGATGCTCGAGAAAAAAATGCCTTCAGGGAGAAAAATCATGGCGGTTGTCATCGTTTTGATCGGTACCGCGATGGCGACGAACCTTTTAAAATCGAATGAGATTCCCGATTGGCGCGGCATTGTACTCGGACTCTGCGCGGCTGCATCTTTTACAACGACGATGTTCGCATCGAATAAGATCGCACTGGGAGTTTCGCCTGCACAACGCACATTATACATGCTTTTAGGCGGTGGCGTGATCGTGCTGATCTTTGCATTGATTACCCAGAATGCACCTTTCAATTACGACATATTTTACAAGTGGGGAATCCTGCTTGCATTATTCGGTACGGTCATCCCGCCGCTTTTGTTAAACGCCGGTTTTCCACATACGGGAATCGGGCTGGGAAGCATCGTATCTTCGCTGGAACTGCCTGTTTCGGTAATGATGGCATATCTGCTCCTGCACGAAAAAGTGTCATTCGTGCAATGGTCGGGCATTATACTGATCATTCTTGCGATCGTGCTGATGAATATTTCGTTTAAGAAACGCGCCATCATTAGTGAATGAAAAAAACCGATTTCATAAGGTTCGATCTTCCGGATGCCGAGCTGGCTTATTTTCCGGCATTCTTTTCTAAATCTGTTTCCGACAATATTTTGATGCGCTTCCGGCACAGACCCCGTGGCGTCACGACAATGTAAAAATCTTTGGGAAAATCCATCCACAGCCCCGACTTACCGCGTTTTATGGCGATGAAGGAAAAGACTTGTCCTATTCGGGGATTACAATGAATGCCATTCCATGGACCGATCTTTTGCTGAACATCCGTCAGGAAATCAATAGCGTTTGCGAGACCGATTTTAACAGCGTGCTTCTGAATTACTACCGCGACGGAAAAGATTCAAACGGATGGCATGCTGATAATGAAAAATACCTCGGACAAAACCCCGTAATCGCTTCAGTATCTTTTGGCGCAGAAAGGATGTTCCATCTCAGGCACAATGCGCTCAAACTGCCCACCCAAAAAATCCTGCTGCAGCATGGCAGTCTGCTGATCATGTCGGGGCCAACGCAGCATTTCTGGAAGCATCAGATCCCGAAATCCGCCAGGATCGACGCGCCGAGGATCAATCTGACCTTCAGGCATATCTACTGAATCGAATTTCTCGTTACTTTTGGATATGGATTCCATCATAGAATACTTCTCGTCCATTCCTTCATCACACCGTGCCGCAATTCTGGCCGGTGGAATCGCATTTTTCTGGATCATCGAGTCAGCGGTTCCGCTTTTCAGGTTCGATTACCGCAAATGGCATCATGCGGGAATCAATATTTTCTTTACCATCACTACGATCATAGTCAATTTCGCACTGGCATTTTTTCTTCTGACAACGGCGGAATGGACAACGGACAACAATTTCGGGATTTTAAACTGGCTTCCCGAAATGCCGGTTTGGCTTTATGCTTTGCTCGGACTTTTATTTCTCGACCTGATCGGGGCATATCTCGTGCATTATATCCAACACAAAACGAAATGGATGTGGCGGTTCCACCTGATCCATCACACCGATACCTGGATCGATACAACGTCTGCAAACCGTCATCATCCGGGTGAAAGCATGATACGATTCATTTTTACCGTGCTCGGCGTTTTAATATTGGGAACGCCGATGTGGCTTGTCTTTTTATATCAATCGTTATCCGTCGTTTTTTCGCAACTGACACATGCCAATATCGGTCTGCCAAAATCGATCGACCGCGCTATCAGCTGGATTTTCGTATCACCAGACATGCATAAAGTGCATCATCATTACATGCTTCCGTATACCGACAGCAATTACGGAAACATCTTTTCGGTTTGGGACAGGATTTTTGGAACGTTCATGTACCTTCCGATCGAAGAGATCGTTTATGGAGTCGATACGCATATGGATGAATCGAAGCATAACCGCCTGTCGAGCCTGCTGAAAATCCCTTTCGAGCAACGAAAGAACTTAATGTCTGACGAATCTGAAAAAAATTTTTAAACCCGTTAATGAGAAATTATTTTTTTTCTTAATATTGACTCGTTATCGTGGAATTAGTCATTAGAAATGAGAAAAGGTAATCGCGTCACGCTGGACAGGGAGCAAATGGAACGGCTCGTCAGCATGGCACTCGAAGAACGAAAGCCGTTTGAAGTGATCAAGGCGGAATTCGGCGTTCCGGAAAAAGACGTAATTGAGATCATGCGCGGAAAACTTTCGAAAGACCGCTTTGAATTATGGCGGCAAAAGGCAAGCGCGAGCAAGCCTAAACCCAAGCCGATGGCCTTCGACGATTTTGATGAAGAACTCGACGGAAAATACTACATGAAGAATAAAATCGACTGACTCCTTCGGGAGTTTTTTTATTAGCCGTATTTTCGAAGCATGAAAAAACTAATCCTGTTCGTGCTCATTTTCGGAATACAGTTTTCAATTGCACAAAAGTCTTCGGGCTTTTCAACATCTGAAATTGAAATCAATCCGCTGATCAAAGGAACACTGTTCACTCCTGAAAAGGACAGCCGCCATCTGGTCATCATGATCGCGGGCTCCGGCCCGACGAATCGCAGTGGAAATCAAATCGGCGCGATCAACAATTCACTGAAATTGCTTTCTGAAGCAATGGCTGGAGATGGAATTTCCGTCTTTTCATATGACAAACGGATATTCGCATTGATGATCCAGGGCAATCTTAAGGAAGAGGAATTGTCTTTTGAGGACCTGATCAATGATGCGATCGATGTCATCAATCATTTTAAAAGTCAGAAAAAATACTCAAAAATCATTGTCGCCGGACATAGCGAAGGCTCGCTGATCGGAATGATTGCCGCAAAGAATCGCGCGGACGGATTCATATCTCTCGCAGGCGCGGGAAGTCCGCTTGACGAAGTTTTACTTGAGCAGATCGGAAAACAAGCGCCGGTTTTAAAAGAATCGGCAACCGAAAAAATTGCAATGCTGAAGGCCGGAAAGACCTTTGCACTTGAAAATCAGATGCTGGCTTCAATATTTCGGGAAAGTGTCCAGCCGTACCTCATTTCACTTTTCAAATACGAACCCAAAACCGAAATCGCAAAGCTTAAAATCCCGGTTCTGATCATCAACGGCACAAAAGACATCCAGGTCACTGAAGCGGAGGCTTCAAAACTGCACCAGGCAAAACCCGATGCCAAAATGGTGATTATCCCTGATATGAATCACATTCTAAAGGTTATTGCAGGCGATGACGCTGAAAATCGCGCCTCTTATTCGAACCCGGATTTGCCTGTTTCCAAAGACCTGGCACTGGCTGTTAATCAATTCATAAAATCAATCTGAGGTGTAACAAATTATTACCTTAGTTGCCTTAGAAACAAAATCAAAACATGAAGAAATTAGTTTTGGCGCTTGCGATTTTCTTGTCGGCGCTGCAGTTTTCGGCCGCTCAGGGAAGGATGCGTGGCGACGTCCAGGTAGCGATCGACCTGGCATCGGTTAAGGATGATAAGGTCATGGTAACCGTTACCCCGCCGCCGATCTCGACTGACAAAGTAATCTACAATATCCCAAAAATCATCCCCGGAACGTATTCAGAAGACGATTACGGAAAGTTCATAGACAATCTCACAGCGTTGGATAAAAAGGGAAAAGCGCTTGCAGTTACCAAAAACAATGATAATTCGTGGACGATTTCCAACGCAAAGACGCTCGACAAACTCACTTATTGGGTCAATGACACATACGATGTCGAGAATACACATGACATTTTTTCGCCAGCGGGAACGAATATCCTTGAAAATAAAAACTTCATGCTCAACATGCATGGATTTGTCGGCTATTTTGCCGATTTGGTCGAAAGACCTTATACGATTACCATCATGCATCCGTCAACATTGGCCGGAGTAACGGCTGTCACGGATAACGACCCGTCCGACTCAAAGGATCTTTTCACCTACAACAGATATTTTGAGGTGGTCGATAATCCGATCATGTATTCAAAACCCGATTCGACTTCATTCATGGTCGATGACATGCAGATCGTTTTCAGTGTCTATTCGCCTAACGGAACGTTCAATGCGCAGGATCTGACACCCGATATCGAACGGATGATGCGTGCACAGAAGAAATTCCTCGGGCCGATCAATCAAAATAAAAAATACGCGATCCTTCTCTATCTGTCCGATATGCAAAAAGATGACGCGCAGGGATTCGGCGCCCTCGAACATCACGCATCCACAACCGTCCTGTTTCCAGAGATGATGCCGAAAGAACAATTGGTCCAGGGCCTGATCGATGTCGTATCGCACGAATTTTTCCATACCGTAACGCCGCTTGCGATCCATTCAAAGGAAATCCACAATTTCGACTACAATTCACCAAAGATGTCGCAGCATTTGTGGATGTATGAAGGCATCACCGAATATTTCGCAAATCTTTTCCAGGTCAACCAGGGATTGATTCCGGATGATGAATTCTATGCGCGAATGGCAGGCAAAATGGAAAATGCATCGCGAATGAACGACAAGATGCCGTTCACCAAAATGAGCTCAAACGTACTTCAGGAGCCTTATAAATCACAGTATCTGAATGTTTATGAAAAAGGCGCGCTGATCGGAATGTGCCTGGATATCATCATCCGCGAAAAAAGCAATGGCCAGCGCGGGGTTCTGGACCTGATGAAAAAACTCTCGGCCGAATACGGAATGAACAAACCTTTTGATGACGCGGAACTATTTCCTAAAATCGTATCGCTTACGTATCCTGAAGTCGGCACGTTCCTCAATACCTATGTAGCCGGCGACACACCAATCCCGTACGAGGAGTTTTTGGCTAAAGTCGGCGTATCAAAAGGAAAACGACAGGTTCCGATGAATGTCTTCCTAAAAGGGCAAACACCGTATATCACGATCAAGCCGGGAACAAAGCAAATCGTCGTCATCAACGGACGCGAGCTCAACAACTTCATGAAAAACCTGAAGCTTGAAGGCGGCGATGTGATCACAGAGATCAATGGCAAGGCGTACGATCTGGATAATATTTATGATATGATCATGGAAAGCCAGGAATGGAAAGAAGGCGATCAGGTAACGATGAAGATTAGCCGCGACGGAAAAGACATGACGCTGAAAGGCAAAGTCACGATGGATTATGAGGAAGTCGACGGCTGGATGGCGACCGACGAATCCAAGAAAGCACTTCGCGAAGCCTGGCTGCGAGGTTAAGCCGAAGCTTATTACATTAAATCCCGCTACATCTGGCGGGATTTTTATATTTGCAAAAATTTAAACATGAAGGGAATCATTCCATTTTTCGCAATTCTGCTGCTTGCATCGTGCGCCAAAAAAGAACCTGAAGGAAATCTGCATATCACGGGAAACATCGACGGACTCAAGAAAGGCCTTATCGCTATATGTAAAATGGAGGACACGGCATTGGTTGTCATCGACAGCATCAGGATCAATGGAGATTCATATTTCGAAAGTCATTCCACGCTTGATTCGCCTCAAATGCTCTACATGTTCCTCGATCGTGGTGTAAGCCGGAACATCGACAACAGTCTCGAATTTTTCGCCGAACCCGGAAACATAAATATTGCCACAACCTTGGAAAGATTTTATGCCAATGCCAAGATTTCAGGCTCGAAAAATCATGATCTATATCTTGAGTTCAGGAAAACCAACAGTCGATTTACCGACCAGCAGCTCGATCTTACCGCGAAACGCCTCGAAGCTTTCAAAGACAAAACGCCATTTGATGAACAGGCGTACATTGATCAGTCGAACGCAATCGAATCGCGGCGCAATCTATTTGCGATCAATTTTGCGATCAACCATAAAAACAAGGAAGTCGCGCCCTTCATCGCTGTATCCGAAACAAGGCGCGCAAACCTGAAATTGCTCCAGCAGGTTTTGGACACCCTGACTCCTGAGGTAGCAAATTCGAAGTACGGTACAATGCTTAAAGATTTGATTTTAGAAAGACGGAAAGTCGAAATCGCGCCGCCAGTTCAATGATGGGTTTTGAATTTTGGATTTTGAATGATGAATTTTGAATTTTGAATTTTGAATTTTGAATATCGAATATTGAACATTGACCCGAGGCGCAGCCGAACTTTGGGAGCTCAGCGTAGTAAATATTGAACATAAAAAAAACCATCATCTTGCGATGATGGTTTTTGGGAGCCGATAGAGGGACTCGAACCCACGACCTGCTGATTACAAATCAGCTGCTCTAGCCAGCTGAGCTACACCGGCGAATTTGCTGCAAATATAAAAGTCAAAAATTAAATTGCAAAATTTCCGACTTTAACCTGGCAATTTTATTTCAGATTGTTGATTTTCTCAACCAGCTTTCTTGCAGATTCTTCAAGTTCAATCTGGATTGCCTTGAAATGCGCTTTTTTGTTTTCGACATTGCGGTCGTTGACTTTCCCGATCAGTGAATCAAACACGCCGATGGCTTCATCGATGATCGCATTTGATGCGTCGCTCGGTTTTCCGGCGCCTGCCATTTCCCACAAATAAACCGCTTCGATAATATCTCCAAGTACAAAATTGATGTCTTTCTTTAAATTCCTTACGCTTGCCATTTTCTTAAATTTTTTATCCTGCAAATTTACATATTAAACTTCAACGAATGTTACGAAATCTGAATTTGAAGCAACGATGCCTTTCCGGCAATGGAAAACTTATTGATCGCTGCCGGAACCAAAATCGTTTCCCCCTTTTTGAAAGCATGATTCTCGCCGCCCGTTTCGATGGTAAAACTGCCTTCGACACACATATATACGATAAATGACCGTCCGTCCCGGGTCATCCGCATTTTGCCGTCAAGCGGCACGAATTCGGTCCTGAAATACGGACAATCTACCATCAGGTTCGCCTCATTGACATTTCTGGAATATTGCTTTTTGGCTTTTACAACATCATAATTCATCGCATCGAGCGCCTCGTCGACATGCAGCTGGCGTGATTTCCCTTCTGAATCCGTCCTGTCCCAATCATAGACACGATATGTGATGTCTGATGTCTGCTGGATTTCCGCGAGCAAAATACCCGCGCCTATCGCATGAATGGTACCTGTGGCAAGGAAAAAACAATCACCGGTTTCAACGGGGACCTGGTCGAGGATCTCGGGAAGGGTTCCGCTGTTAAGATGATCGACATATTCACCGGCGGAAGATTTCTCTCCGAAACCAACAATGAGTTTTGATCCCGGATCAGCCTGCATGATGTACCACATTTCAGTCTTTCCAAATGAATTGTGGCGTTTTTGAGCAAGTTCATCGTTTGGATGAACCTGGATCGACAGGTCTTCGCGTGCGTCG
Organism: uncultured bacterium; assembly: GCA_965365415.1. Lineage (GTDB taxonomy): Bacteria > Bacteroidota > Bacteroidia > Flavobacteriales > Flavobacteriaceae > Flavobacterium. The sequence goes on from CBDUBP010000020.1 coordinate 10,213, forward strand.
ATGAACTTAAAAAGAAGTGGGAATTGATTGCCAAACTCCTCGTGTACCTGTGTGCCGAGAATCTGCTCGGGAAAATTCTCAATTACGGAGTTCAGCGGTGTCCCCGCAAAATGTCCATTTTCAACAATGCTTATATCATTTTCGACGGTCGACAATTCCCAGCTTTCTCCTGTGATTTCGCTTGTGATGTCTTTGTCGAGAATAGTTTTGAGTTTGGTCCCGCCCCAGATCCGTTCCTTAAGGATTGGCCGGAAAATCATTGGATACAGTTTCATTCGCCCTTATATGTGACGGAATTCCGTGGTGTTTCGTATAATGTGACCTCGAGATCCATTTTGTGATCGATGCGTTTGCGGATTTTATTCCAGATGACAACTGCGATATTTTCAGCAGTCGGATTCAAGTCTTCAAATTCAGGAACATCGAGATTGAGATTTTTATGATCGAATGGCACCTCGACTTCCTCATAAATGATGTCGGCCAGAATCTTAATGTCGATGACATAGCCGGTCTCAATATCAATGGCACCCGTGACGCTGACGGCCAGCTCATAATTGTGCCCGTGAAAATTTGGGCTGTTACATTTCCCGAAAACGGTTTCATTGCGCGCAAAATCCCAGTCTTTCCTGTAAAGCCGGTGCGCCGCGTTGAAATGTGCCTTTCTTGTTACGGTTACTCGCAAATCTTAAATCTTAAATCATAAATCAAATCGTGTGTTCCTCCAAAAAATGATAAAACTCATCGAAAATGATCTTGAACCACACCGTATATCGCTGCGGATGTTCGATCAGATCGTCTTTGATATCATCAATCGCCATCCATTTCCAGTCTGAAACTTCATCCGGATTGATGCTCGGCTGCCCGCTGAATTTCCCAATCATGACATGGTCGAGTTCATGCTCTGTCAGGCCGTTCTCAAATGGCGCTTTATAGATGAAATTGAATAGTTCGGTCAGCGCCACCTCAAAACCCATTTCCTCGCGCAGACGGCGCTTTCCGGCTTCAACATTCGATTCGCCTTCGCGCTGATGGCTGCAGCAGGTATTTGTCCACAACAAAGGCGAATGGTATTTATTCGCGGCACGCTGCTGAAGCATGACTTCGTTTTTGTCGTTGAGAACAAAGATCGAGAATGCCCGATGCAGCGCGGCTTTCTGATGCGCTTCAAGTTTGGGCATGACGCCGATCTGTTCGTCGCGCTCATTGACGAGGATTACATTTTCTTCTTTTATCATAGAGGTGCTAAAAATACGAAAATCTTGCGGGTTGAAGGTCTCATCATCCAATATTACACAATACATTAGCCGATGTGAAGACGATCGTCAAAAAACTGCTGTTATTCATGCTTCCGCTGGCGCTTCTGGCTTATCCGGCGGATATGCTGATCTCGAAAAAACTTAGGCAATCGGGAGATTTCGCCGCGGGTGAATATGCGGTCTGGAATGACATATTCGATGCAAATATCGATGCCGACATCTACATCTATGGCAGTTCGCGTGCATGGCGCCATCTCGACCCGAAAATCATCGGCGACAGCCTGAAAATGAAAACTTACAATTTCGGGATCGACGGCCATAATTTCCCGCTTCAGCTGTTACGCCATCAAATGCTGATAAAACGCAGGAAGCCAAAATTGATCATCCATTCGCTTGATATGTCGACATTTGTCGATCTTGGCGGATTCTACAATCGCGAGCAATTCCTGCCCTATTTATTGGGAAATGACGAGATTAAAAGCGGTCTGACGAATCTTGGCGCATTCACAAATGTCGATTATAAGCTTCCGATCGCTCGATTCTGCGGCCACCCGAAAGTTTTTCAGGAATTATTCTCACAAATGACATTCAAGGAGAATTTCCCGCTGCGGGTTAATGGATTCCATGCAAACATTTCTAATTGGGACGGCTCATTCGAAAACATCAAATCGTCGCTGAAGACGGTAAAAGTTGAAACCGAGCCACGCTTTGTAAAAAACTTTGAAAAATATCTCGAAGAGTGCAAAGCCATGGGAATACGCGTTGTTTTTGTTTACACGCCCGAGTTTATCGAGGGCCAGGCATTCGAGACAAATCGTAAAGAAATCATGAATTTTTATAAATCAGTCGCACAAAAACAGAATATTTCTTTCTTTGATTACATGCTTGATCCGATATCGTACGATAAGCGTTGCTTCTACAATGCGATGCATATGAATAAACACGGAACGGACAAGTTTAATCCGAAGTTCGCATCAAAGCTTAAAGAGATTATAGATGAAAGAGAAAAGATTCAAGACAAATAAAAGCTGGATACTCATCAACTCTTGTCTCTACACTCATTCCTCTTGATTCTTGCCTCTTGATTCTTGCCTCTTGACTCTTTCCTACTGACTCTTTCCTACTGAATCCTTTTTCATATCGGTTTCGGCTATGAGAAGCTGCGGCATTGAACCGGAAAGGTAATAAATGATCGCAAACTTTCGATTACCTCAGTTTTGTCTAAAACCGTTGAAAATCAGGATTTTTGCCATTGTCAGCACCAGACTAATATTGTGTTTTCGTCGGCTGATTTTTCATCATTTGTTATGATACTGTTTTACCAACATTTTCATTGGCTGCGCATTCGGGTTTTGAACTTTGCTGATTACAGTTAATCTCCCGTTAGTTTCCAAAACAATTGCATCAACATCTTCTAAAGCGCTGAAATCATTTTCTCTCAATGAAGCCCAAATCTCATCTTCGTCTATTCTCTCTAAAAGCATATTTGCCTTTATCAGTTCGCCTTTATATGCTAATAACGTTGGAGATGATTTCACGATCTGGCTTATCTTTTTGCTGCGAGATGACAAGTATGTAATTATGAATTGGAAAGCCACCAGTAATGCAAAAGCTATCACGCCCTCCGCCAACGATACATTTTTGTTGAGAATCACAGTCGCAAGTGTGGATCCTAATGCAATTGTAATAATCAGGTCAAATGCATTCATTTTTGACAATGTTCTTTTACCGGAAATACGCAGAATTAGAATTAAGGTCGGGTATGACAATATGGAAATGATAAGAATTCTAATGATGCTTTGCCAATCTGTAAAAAATATCTTGTCCATAGCTTCGATTTTAGATATTTAAATTTACAAATTTCGGATGTCTTGGTCGAATCGGCGAATGGTTTGCTGCCAACTACATTCTCTCTCCTATTTTCCTCGCACATTTTTCCCCGTCGATGGCCGCCGAAATGATACCGCCCGCGTATCCTGCGCCTTCACCACACGGATACAATCCTTTTATCGCGACATGCTCAAGCGTTTCCGGATCGCGCGGAATACGAACCGGAGATGACGTTCGCGATTCCGGCGCATGCAAAATGGCTTCGTTGGTAAGATAGCCACGCATCGATTTTCCGAAGTCTATAAAACCCTGTCGAAGCACCGAAGTTATGAATCCGGGAAAAACCTCGCCCAATTCCACAGACGTCGTTCCCGGGACATATGATGTTTTAGGAATATCAGCCGATTTTTTTGACTGCGTAAAATCGATCATGCGCTGCGCAGGCACACGCTGGCTTTTTCCGGCCAGTTCCCAGGCGCGCTGTTCGATGCTTTTTTGGAATTCCATTCCCGCCACTGAACCGAATTTTGCGAAAGGCTTGAAATCTTCAGGTTTTAATTCGACCACAATCCCCGAATTTGCCGTGGGCTGATCGCGTTTTGAGGGCGACCAGCCGTTGGTTACGACTTCACCCGGACTCGTCGCGCACGGCGCAATCACGCCACCCGGACACATGCAAAAAGAATACATCCCGCGCCCATTGACCTGTTTGACGATCGAATACGGGGCCGGCGGGAGATATTCTCCGCGGTAATCGCAACTGTATTGGATGCTGTCGATCAACGATTGCGGATGCTCGGCACGTACGCCGATCGCGAACGGCTTGGCCTCAATCTCGATTTTCTTTCGGTCGAGCATTTCAAAAATATCGCGTGCGGAATGGCCTGTGGCGAGAATGATATGTTTTGATGAAATTTTTTCGCCGTTTTGCGTAATGACGCCTTCAACCTGATTTTTGCTAATGATAATGTCGTCCACGCGGGTTTCAAACATTACGACACCACCGCATTCCCGGATCTTGTCGCGGATATCGCTGATGATCTTCGGCAGTTTGTTCGTTCCGATATGAGGATGCGCTTCAATCATAATATCGGGTGAAGCCCCGAAAGCGACAAACAATTTCAGGATCCGGTCGATGTCGCCGCGCTTTTTCGAACGCGTGTACAGTTTACCATCGGAATATGTGCCCGCGCCACCTTCGCCAAAACAGTAGTTTGAATCGGGATTGACCTCATGTTCGAGGTTGATTGCTTTAAGATCACGACGGCGACCGCGAACATCTTTCCCGCGTTCGAGTACGATCGGTTTTAATCCGAGTTCGATCAGTTGAAGCGCTGCAAACAGTCCGGCGGGACCGGCGCCAATGACGATCACTTCGCGCGCGTTTTCGACATTCGGGTAATCAGGTAACGCGATCGTTTCATCGGGAACTGGTTCGCCGCCCAGGTAAACATGCAGCTTTAAATTGATCTTTATCGCACGCTGCCTGGCATCGATCGACCGCTTCAAAATGCTGATATGACTGATCTCCTTAACGGAAACCGAAAGCCATTTGGCTGCCGCTGCTTTCAGCAGTTCCTCGTTTGCGGCAGTTTCGGGCGGAACCTGGATGAGTAGTTCGTTTGGCACGTTGCAAAGTTAGTGATTGGGTTTGGTTTGAAGAAAGTCGAAATGATACTGACGGCCTCAATTTACGCAAGCGCGTTAGGGGTTGAGGCGGCATCCTTTTTTTGGCGTCAGCAAAAAAAGATACAGCCGAAAACCCGGGCCGCAGGCAACGCCCAAAAAGAAATCATAGGCTTTGACTACATTTGCAATATGCAGGATTTAATAAAACTTATTTGGGATTTTCGCGGCCCCGATTCTGAAATGACCGCGCAGCATCACGAAAGACATTTACGGGAATTTGTGACGGCAAGAAATCTTTCTCCGGGAATTACGGGGTCGGAAAGGATCAGCGATTCTTATTCGCTTGCATTTTTGGTGGTAAGCCGTGCCGACATGATCATGGTGCGCGATTCACTTAAACCCCATCGCGGCGAGATCTACCCGCTGGATCCGGGCCAGATCATCTGACAACAAGCTTCCTTACATCGCTGCCCACGGCTGTTTTAAAATTCAGGTAATAAACTCCGGACAAGATCCCGTTCAATTGAATATTATTTATTGGATTGGAGTACTTGCGTATTAACCGTCCGAGATTGTCGTAAACATCAATTGCCACAATTGAATCCGGGTTATTAAAATAAACCACTCCATTGGAAGGATTCGGATAAATGAATATCCCGGAATCGCCGTCAAACTGTGGTGATGAAAGGATTGTCGTTGAACCCGAATCCGAGAGTGAAAAATGGTCGCAGGTTTCCGAAACGCTTGAATTATACAGGTTCACATTGATCGTATATTCGCCTGCATTTTCGATCGGCACGAAGATATCATTGTCAAATTGCAGTACAGGAAGCGTCATATTGAACCAGAAACATGACGAAATATCGATCTGGTTCCCTGTGATGGTATACGTACTTCCAATATATCCCGCACCGTTCAATGAAATTGTCTGGAGATTGACGTTGATTCCGCCCTCGACCTGCTCAGCCGACAAGCCGGTGATCTGCATCGACTGCGCAAATGAGCCGACAGAAAACAATAGAAGCAGTAATCGTTTCATAATGTGACGGTTAAAGTTATGATCCAAGATGGTTTTTTTTGAAAGAAGTTGCGTTGCGGTGTCAGTTAGAAGTTGAAAGTTTAAAGTTTACGGTTGA
>CBDUBP010000021.1:0-16048 GCA_965365415.1 uncultured bacterium
TCTTCTTTTGCATATTTATTTTTTATTTATAGCCGGGGCAGGCTTTTATTTATTAATAAAACTTCTAAAGAAGTTCATTGTATAAACGCAAATAAAAACATTTACAGTATACGAGTCAATAATTTGTTACATAATTCCCATCTGATATTTCATAAACCCCACATTATCAGTACTTTTCCTATCAAAAAAATTTTCCGTTAAACGATTTAAATTGGCGTTTTGGCGATTATTGTGGGAAAATGGCCTCGAAAATTAATTTTGCGGTTTTTTCTGCTGCACCATTCCGGCCAAGTTTTTCCCTAAGTTCCGCGTAATCAGCTAGAATCCGAATTCTGATTTCATGTTCAAGGATTTTCTGAAGCTCTTCGGTGAGCCGTATTTTATTCAGGTCGGTTTGGATAAGTTCAGTAACGACCGGTTTGTCCATGATCAGGTTGACAAGTGAAATGTATTTAAGTGTAATGATCTTTTTCGCGATCTGGTATGAAATCCAGCTTCCTTTATAACAAACAACTTCCGGAACATTGAACAATGCGGTCTCCAGAGTCGCCGTTCCCGATGTCACGAGCGCAGCATGCGAAACATCGAGCAGATCATAGGTTTGATTTGAGACAAATTTGACATTCCGATTGAGGAACTTTTGGTAGAATTCCGGTTCCTGACCGGGCGCTCCTGCGATTACGAACTGATATTGTGGGAAATCCTCGACGACCGAAAGCATGATCTCAAGCATTTTATTGATTTCCTGCTTCCTGCTTCCGGGCAAAAGCGCAATGATATCGCGATCGTCTAGCTGATGTTTTTTCCGAAATTCTTTGGGATCGGTCTTTTCGCGGTTGTTGATCGCGTCTAGTAAAGGATGGCCGACGAATTCTACCTTATATTGATGCTTGTCTTCGTAAAACGTCTTTTCAAACGGAAGGATCACATACATCTTGTCGACATCGCGCCTGATATCCCTGATACGATTTTCCTTCCACGCCCAGATTTGCGGCGATATATAGTAATGTGTCGGATAGCCTTTCTGCTTTGCCCATTTTGCGATCCGCATGTTGAATCCGGGATAATCGATGAAGATGATCGCATCCGGATTAAATTCCTCAATGTCCTTTTTGCAGAATTTGATATTAGACAATATCGTCCTGAGATTCATGATTACCTCCGCAAAGCCCATGAATGCCAATTCGCGGTAGTGCTTGACGAGTTTGCCGCCGGCTTTCTGCATCAGGTCGCCGCCCCAAAAACGGATATCGGCCGATGGATCGATCGCAATCAGCGCCTTCATCAGCCCTGATCCGTGCAGATCTCCCGAAGCTTCACCGGCAATGATGTAATATTTCATCTATATAAAGAAAGACGTTATCGTAAGGAAAAAGAAGGTCACAATAATGCCCCGCGCCATCATATCGCGATCGTAGCGCAGCATGACAAAGAAAATGATCAGATTCAGCAGCGCTCCAAGTTTGAGCAGATTGCCCAGCTGTCCGTTTGCCCTGATGATCTGCAGCCCGTCGATCGGATCGTAATTGGTAAATATCAATACAAAAAGGATCGCACCTATAAACGACGCTGCGACACCGATCAGGAACCCGTATAAAAGATCGATCTTCCTATTCATTGAGTTTCCAGGTATTAAGCTGTTGCATCGCGTGATGTGCAGTCAGGTCGAACTGTACCGGAACCAGTGAGACATATCCATTGTCGAGCGCCCACTCGTCGGTGTCTTCACCTTTGTCCTGGTTGACGAACTCGCCGGTCAGCCAATAATAATTCCGCCCCGACGGTGTTTGCCGCTTGTCGAATTTCTCAAGCCATTGAGCCTTTGCCTGGCGGCAGATTTTTATTCCGCGTATCTGATCATGCGGCAATTTCGGAAAATTGACATTGAGCAGCACGCCGTCGGGCAGACCGTTCTCCAACACCTGTTTCGCGATCCGTTTGACAAAAGGCAATACAGGTGAGAAATCGGCATCCCATGCAAAGTCGCCGAGCGAAAATCCGATCGCCGGAATTCCTTCGATACCGGCTTCAACCGCAGCGCTCATCGTTCCGCTGTATATGATGTTGATGGAGGAATTCGATCCGTGATTGATTCCCGAAACACACAAGTCAGGTTTGCGGTGAAGGATCTCGCTTACTGCCATTTTCACGCAGTCGACCGGTGTTCCCGAACAGCTGTACTCGGTAATTTCCGCATCGCCTGACGAAATCTTATCAAGATACAAGGTATTGTTGATCGTTATCGCATGGCCCATCGCACTCTGAGGCTTGTCGGGCGCCACCACGATGACATCGCCGAGTTCCTTCATTACCGAAATCAGCGCGCGGATACCCGGAGCAGTGATGCCGTCGTCATTGGTGACCAAAATGAGAGGTTTATCCATAAAATTGTAACAATATCAGTGCGTTGGATGACTAACGGAATCAGTGCGGAAAATGTTTGTGCATCACGTATATCGGATGTTTATTTTTCTACATTTGGACACAAAAGTACAAATTTAATCCGCCGGCCCTAAATGGCATGTTTAACAAAAGATTGTGCGGCTTATAAACATCTGACGCATACTTTTTTAAGTAAATTTAGGTTTTAAGAAGTCCATGAACGCTTTAATCATATTTATGAAAAGGAATTATAAAATTTTATTGGTTGTGGTTGCCCTGGCCATAGCCTGTTGGAGCTTTATGCCGAAAAAGAGTTTCGGTGATCCCGAAAAGGACAAGCTTCTGCTTGAGCTCCTTACGTTTGTCATCGAACGCGGGCATTATGATCCTGCAGAGATTGACGATACATTTTCAAAAGGCGTCTACAAAGATTATGTGCAGGCACTCGATCCTTCAAAGCGTTTTTTCCTGCAGTCGGATATCGACCAGTTTGTCAGATATGAATCGCTGATCGATGACCAGATACGCAATAAAGACCTGACCTTCTTCGAACTGACGTACACGCGCCTGATGCAGCGTATCAAGGAAAGCAAAGGATATTACAAAGCTGTACTGGATAAACCGTTCGATTATAAAATCAACGAGCAAACCAACACGGATTACGACCATATGCCATATGCCAAGGATATCGATGAACTCCAGGAAAGATGGCGAAAGCAGATCAAACTGTCAACGCTTTCATCGCTGACCGAAAAGCTCGATCTTCAGGAAAACAAAGGCAAGTCGGATGATAAGAAACATATATCGAAAGTTGCCGGCGAGCTAAAGGAGGAAGCCAAAAAGATCGCCAAGCAGAAAGCAGCCGAGAATGTGACCATCGTCAAAAAATCATTTGAGGAACTTGAAAAAGAAACACGCGAAAGCTCATTGAAATCGCTGAATGAATACTTTAGTTTCATCGACGACCTTACACGTGACGACTGGTTTTCGGTTTACGTAAACTCGATCGCGTCGCGCTTCGACCCGCACACGTCATATTTTGCACCTGAAGAAAAAGACCGATTCGATATCACGATGAGCGGTAAACTCGAAGGAATCGGTGCGCGTCTTCAAAAGAAAAATGATTTTACGGAGATTACCGAACTGATTTCGGGCGGTCCTGCATGGCGTGGTAAAGAACTTGAGCCCGGCGACGTCATCCTGAAAGTCGCACAGGGGAACAAGGAGCCCGTCGATGTTGTCGGAATGCGTCTTGACGATGTCGTGAAAAAGATCAAAGGCCCGAAAGGTACCGAAGTTCGCCTGTCTGTCAAAAAAGCCGATGGTACGCTGAAAGTCATTTCGATCATCCGGGACGAGGTTGAAATTGAAGAAACATACGCAAAATCGAGCATCGTCGAAAAAGACGGAGTGAAATACGGGATCATTTATCTTCCTAAATTCTACATTGATTTCGAAGACAACAGCAGCCGCGATGCCGGAAAAGATATCGCAGTTGAAGTTGAGCGCCTTAAAAAAGAAGGCGTCCACGGAATCGTAATGGATGTCCGCGACAATGGCGGAGGTTCACTCAAAACGGTTGTCGACATCGCCGGATTATTCATCGAAGAAGGCCCGATCGTCCAAATCAAGTCGGCCGGGCGCAAAAAAGAAGTGCTGTTCGATCGCGACAAAAAAGTCCAATGGGACGGACCACTCGTAGTCATGGTCAACAGTTTCTCCGCATCGGCATCCGAAATCCTTGCCGCAGCGATCCAGGATTACCGTCGTGGCGTCGTCATCGGAAGCAGCAAGACTTATGGTAAAGGAACCGTTCAGAATGTTATCGATCTGAATCAATTCATCCGGAACAGCGATATGGGCGACCTTGGAGCGCTCAAAACCACCACGCAGAAATTTTATCGCATCAACGGCGGATCGACGCAACTTGAAGGCGTCAGCAGCGACGTGGCCATGCCCGACCGGTATTCGTATGTGAAAATGGGTGAGCGCGATATCGAGAACGCGATGAAATGGGATAAGATCGATCCGGCCGAGTTCGTGCCTTGGGAAAAACAGGACAATTTCGATGAAGCCATCGCCAACAGCAAGAAGCGCATCGCATCCAATCCTGAATTCAAGCTTATCGATGAAAATGCGAAATGGCTCAACGAAAGAAGCGAGGAAGATGTCTATAACCTGAACATCAACCAATTCCAGGCTGAACAGAAAGCGCTTGAAGAAAAGGCCAAAAAATATAAAGCGATCGTCGATTACAACAACAAACTGAAATTCATTTCGCCATCTCACGAGCTGAACGCGATCAAAAACGACAACCTTCTAAAGGAGAAACGCGACAGATGGCATGAAAGCCTTGCAAAAGACATCTACATAGAGGAAGCGATCAATGTGCTTTCCGACCTTCAGCCTAAGGGCACGATGAAAGGAACGGTAAACATCAAAAAGAAAGAAAAACTAGCAAAATCTTAAATCTTAAATCTTAAATTGTAAAAAAGCGCTCCGATCGGGGTGTTTTTTTTGGGCGTGCCCCTGCGGGTCGGGCTGTCCGCTGCAATCTTTTTTTACTTCGCGAGCTCAGTCAAAAAAGGATTTTCGCTTCCATCCCTCACGCGGGTAATTGATAATTGAGAGTTGACAGTTGACGATTGATAGTTAGCAGTTGGCGGTTGGCAGTTGGCAGTGAGAGTTGAGAGTTGCCGGTTGACAGCTGGCAGTTTGCAGTTGGCAGTGGACAGTAGGCAAAAAATGGAAAAGCATTTAAGTTCCCAATCTAAACATTCTAAGCATCTAAACTCTAAACTTCTGAACTGAAGAATTGATGATTAGCGAATATCGAATCTTGAAGTGTTAGAAACATCTAAACCCCTAAACCTCTAAACTTCTAAACTATTAAACCGTAGAATGATGATTAACGAATATCGAATTTTGAAGGATTAAAAAAACTAAACCTCTAAACCTCTAAACCTCTAAACTTCTAAACTATTAAACCGTAGAATGATGATTAACGAATATCGAATTTTGAAAGGTTAAAAAACTAAACATCTAAACCCCTAAACATCTAAACCTCTAAACCTCTAAACTTCTAAACTATTTAACCGCAGAATGATGATTAACGAATATCGAATTTTGAAGGGTTACAAAAATCTAAAAATCTAAACCTCAACCTCTAAACCGCCTAATCTCCTTCAAATAAACGAATAACCAAATCCCCAAATCCACTCCTCAAACTACCATTCATTCACCTTATTCGCATCCATCTTCAAAAAGATGAACAGCAAAATGGTAAAGCCCCAAAGTCCGGAGCCACCATATGAAAACAGTGGAAGCGGAACACCGATGGTCGGGAAGATTCCAACGACCATCGCGATGTTGACAAAAAAGTGGATGAACAGAATCCCTGCGACGCAGTATCCGTAGACGCGGCTAAATTTCGTTTTTTGTCGTTCCGACAAATAGATTACGCGGATAATCAATCCTGCAAACAATGCGATAACGACAAGCGATCCGACGAATCCCCATTCCTCACCGACGGTCGTAAAGATATAATCGGTATGCTGCTCGGGAACGAATCCGCCTTTTGTCTGCGTTCCTTCGAGATAGCCTTTGCCAAAAAGTCCGCCCGATCCGATGGCGATTTCTGACTGGTTAGTGTTATAACCGACGCCCTTCAGATCGACTTCCTTACCCAGTAAAATATTGAATCGGTCGCGGTGGTGCTGTTTGAAAACATTTTCAAAGACATAATCCACCGAAAACACAAATCCCGAAACAAGTACGATGGCCATGACGCTGATGATGATATTCCGGTCGATCAGCCTGCTCCGATAATATTGAAGCGCCGCGATCAAAACTGCTCCGAGAATGATCACCCATGGCTCAAAGACCAACGCAAGGACAAATAACACCATCGCAATAAAACCTGTCCAGACGTACCATGCAGGAAGGCCTTCGCGATAAAGCACAAGAATGAAAACCGAATAAATAAGCGCACTTCCCGGATCGGGCTGCGGCAGAATAAGCAATATCGGAAGCCCGATGATCAGCAGTGCCTGAACCTGTCGCGTGATTTCCTTTAAATTGATCTGGACGTCACTGAGATATTTCGCGAGCGCGAGCGATGTCGCGGCTTTCGCGAACTCCGATGGCTGCAAAGTGAATCCGCCGATCGCATACCAGCATCGCTGTCCGGCAATTGTTTTTCCAAAGAAGAAAAGACCGACGAGCGACAGGAGTGCGATGGCGAAAATGATACTCGCATATTTCTCATAGAATTTCCCGTCAACGGAGAGCACGACAAAGATCAACGGAACCGTAAACATGATGAAAAGCAGCTGCTTGCCATATTCGCGGCTGAGGTCGAATGCCGAACTTCCTTCGATCGAGAGCGACGAAGAGTAAATGTTGAGCCAACCCATGATCACCAATGCCGAATACATCAGTACGCTGATCCAGTCGATGTTTTTCTTGATGCTTTGGTTTTTCATCCGTTAGTTCTCCGCCTCTGCAGGAACGTCCATTTTTGGTTTGTAAATCGTATCGTTAGGGTCTTTGCCGAGGTATTTATCGTATTCACTTTGCAGGCTGCCTTCAAGCATGCGCCGCTCAAGATCGGTCCGTGTAATTTTTCCCCGGATGTATTTTTCGATCATCAAACTTGCCATCGGCCCTGCCCATCGTGCACCCCAATACCCGTTTTCGACAAATACCGCAATTGCAATTTTCGGATCGTCCTTCGGTGCAAATGCCACAAAGATCGAGTGATCCTGCAGCTTGACGCGCTTGCCGTTGATTTTCGTATAATTTTCCGCAGTTCCGGTTTTCCCGCAAATATCGATACCTTCAACACGGACACCTCGCGCCGTTCCTAAATTATAAACGTCGAACAATCCGTCGATTACAGGTTCAAAGTGCTTCGGGTCGATCGTTGTCACGTGTTTGGTCACGAATTTCTTATCGATGTCGTGGCCTTTGATCTTCTTAATGATGTGAGGCGTATAATAGTAACCACGGTTCGCCACGGCCGCCATCATGTTTGCAAGCTGTATCGGCGTCATCAAAACCTCACCCTGGCCGATTCCGTTCGAAACGATCGTCGTACTTCTCCAGCCGCCATTCGGGTAGATCTTCTTGTAGGTTTTAGAGGTTGGCCTGTTTCCGCGACGACCGGTTGGCAAATCGTATCCCATGAATTGCCCGAGCCCGAAACTCTTTAAATGCTTGCTCCAGACATCGACGCCATCCGCCGGGCGTAGATATTTGTTGATGATCTTCATGTAAACACTTGCAAAATATGTGTTGCACGAATTGTAGATCCCGTTATGTAGTTTCGAAACGCCCGAATCGTGGCATTTCATGAATCGTCCGCGAGCATAGCTGAATCCGTGATGACAAACGAATGACGTCTCGGTATCGATGACTTTTTCCTGTAGACCGATCAGTGCCGTCAAGATCTTAAATGGCGACCCCGGCGGATACTCGGCAAGCAGTCCGCGGTCGTACAAAGGTTTTGCGATCGAGTCGTTGTAAAGCATCGTATAATTCTTCGAGCGCTGGCGTCCGACCAAAATCGCCGGATCATACGAAGGCGCAGTCACCAATGCGAGGATTTCCCCCGTTTTCGGTTCAAGCGCGACGATTCCGCCACGTTTGTTGATCATCAGCTGCTCGCCGTATTTCTGCAGTTCGATGTCGATGGACAAATTGATATCGTCACCCTGTACCGCGATCGTGTCGAATTTACCATTCTTATAAGAGCCGATCTCGCGATTGTATTTGTCGCGCTGGATATATTTGACGCCTTTGATCCCGCGAAGATTCGTTTCATAACTTTCCTCCACACCCTGGCGTCCGATCAAATCCCCGCTGATGTAGTATGGATTTTTTTTGATGATCGCATCGTTGACCTGTGTGATGAATCCAAAGACATTTGCTCCAACGGAAACCTGATAATCGCGAAGTGCACGTTTCTGGATCTCAAAACCCGGGAACTTCCGGATCTTTTCCTGAAATGCCGCATATTCTTTTTTGTTGAGCTGCGGAAGGAAGATCGAGCGAAGCCGTGGGCTGTAGACTTTTGCCTTCTCGACGCGTTTGATGAAATCTTCTTTGGTGATGTTAAGCAGTTGACAGAATTCAGTCGTGTCGATATTCTTCATCTCACGCGGCGTTACCATGATATCGTATGACGGTTGGTTCGCCACGAGCAGTTTTCCGTGACGGTCATAGATATATCCGCGCTCAGGATAATCGTACTTGATCTTGATCGCGTTGTTTTCGGATTTCAGTTTTAACGAGTCATCGATTACCTGTAGGTAAAACAGCCTCAGTACGAGTAAAATCACACTGATGATGACCAAAGTCGGGAGCAATACTTTTCTCATCGCTTGCCAGGCTTAAACATATAGATCAGGATGATACAAACTATGATCGTAAAAATGGTGCTGCAGATCGTCCGCAGGAAAATGTCCCAAAGATTGCTGAGTTTGAACACCTCAAGGACAAATAAGGTAAAATGGTGTATGATGACTGCGATCAGGATGAACGAAAACCTTTCGGGTGTCAGCACGTCGTTGATGCGGATGGTTTGATATTCATAGCTCAATCCGAACGAGAATTTAAATATGGCAGGCCGGAAATAGGCAAGCATCAGGCATGACGCCGCGTGGACGCCACCCGAATTGCAGAACATATCCATCGTGATTCCCAACAGGAATGAAGCGCCGAGCAAGCCCATCTTGTTTCCGTCGACAGGGTAAAGAATGATAAACAGCAAATAAGGAAATGTGCTGATGAACCCGAACAGATGCATATTGTTGAATATGATGATCTGTGCCGCGAGCAGCAGGAAAAACCGGGCGATATTGATCAGGACGTTGCTATTCACCTTTTGTCTCTTTTTCGAGTTGGATCATCTCATCGCGATTCTTGCTCTTGATGATGTAAACGTGGCCGAGATTGGTCATATCGTTAAACAATCGCACATTGATCGTGTAATAATTCGTCTCATCGTCGATGTAGATCTTATCGATCGTGCCGATGCCGATGTTCTCCGGGAAAATGATCGATTGCCCACCCGTGACGATCGTGTCGCCTTTTCGCACGGAGGCAAGCCGCGGAACATCGATCAATTGTACAAAACCGGTACTCTTTCCATTCCAGATCAGCGATCCGAAATGATTCGATTTCTTGATCTTTGCGTTGATCTGCGATTTGCGGTTGAGGATGCTCTGGACAGTGGCGTAATTCTTCGAAACCTTGTCGACGATCCCAATGATGCCGGTGCTGTTGATCACGCCCATGTCGGGTTTGACGCCATCCGAGGCACCACTGTTAAGCGTGATGTAATTTTCGTGGACGTTGTATGAATTGTGGATGACTTTTGAAACGATGATGTTCGTACGGCTCACACCTTTTACAGAATCGATCTTTGGCGGTGACGCAGTGTCTTTCTGATCGAATAGCATGCTGCGGAGCAATGCATTTTCTTTCGCGAGATCTTCATTTTGCGTTTTAAGGGAGAAATATTCACTGATCGAATTCATCTGTTCATAGACGCCGCCGGTAACGAAATTAGCAGAGCTGACGACTTTACTGCGATGATATGAATGTGATTGGACTGTCAGAACTAACGAAATACCTAAAAGCAGCAAAAACAGTAACCGGGTACTGTTTTTAATGATAAATTGTAAGATTTGCTGCATTATTTCGCTCTCGGTTTACGGTATCTGTTCCACTAAAATGCGCTCTTTCGGGCTTATTTTATAAGGATGCTCCTGAATTTAGGAATGTTTTTCAAAGCCATTCCGGTTCCGCGGACAACCGCACGGAGCGGATCCTCGGCAATATATACAGGAAGATCGGTTTTTTGTGAAATCCTCTTGTCGAGGCCTCGAAGCATCGATCCGCCGCCTGCAAGGTAAATTCCCGTATTGTAGATATCCGCGGCGAGTTCGGGTGGCGTCTGCGACAGCGTTTCCATGATCGCGTCTTCAATACGCTGGATCGATTTGTCGAGCGCTTTTGCAATTTCCCTGAAAGATACTTCAACCTGCTTCGGCTTACCTGTGAGAAGGTCACGTCCCTGAACCGACATTTCATCCGGCGGGGTTTCGAGATCTTCGGTTGCCGCTCCGATTGTAATTTTGATTTTTTCCGCAGTGCTTTCCCCGACAAAAAGGTTGTGCTGGGTCCGCATATAGTAAACAATGTCGTTTGTGAAAACGTCACCCGCAATTTTGACGGATTTGTCGCAGACGATCCCGCCAAGTGCGATGACCGCAATTTCAGTTGTTCCGCCTCCGATGTCGACGATCATGTTTCCTTTTGGCTGCATGATGTCGATCCCGATTCCGATCGCCGCGGCCATCGGTTCATGGATAAGATAGACTTCTTTCCCGTTCACACGCTCGCAGGATTCCTTTACCGCGCGCATTTCCACTTCGGTGATTCCCGACGGAATGCAGACCACCATACGAAGTGCGGGCGTGAACATCCGCTTCTTCAATGCAGGAATGCTCTTGATGAACATGCTGATCATTTTTTCGGATGCGTCGAAGTCGGCGATGACACCGTCTTTCAAAGGCCTGATGGTTTTGATGTTCTCATGGGTTTTTCCCTGCATCATGTTGGCTTCCTTCCCCACGGCGATGATTTTTCCGGAAACCCGGTCCCGGGCTACGATTGAAGGGCTGTCTATAACAACCTTGTCGTTGTGGATGATCAGGGTGTTCGCCGTTCCGAGGTCAATCGCGATATCCTCGGTCATGAAATCAAAAAATCCCATAGGTGTGAGTGGGGTTTGAATTTAATAAAATATTAACGCACAAAGGTAAACAAATTAATGTTTGAAATGTCGGGTGCCGGTAAATACCATTGCAATTTTATTTTCATTGCAGTAGTCGATGCTCAGGCTGTCCTTTATCGATCCACCAGGCTGAATTACAGCACTGATACCGGCATTTTTTGCAATCTCAACGCAATCCGGAAAAGGGAAAAATGCATCGCTTGCCATCACTGCCCCGCGCAGGTCAAATCCGAAAGAATTTGCTTTTTCGATCGCCTGTTTCAACGCGTCTACACGCGACGTTTGGCCGGTTCCCGAGGCGAGCAATTGTCCGTCTTTTGCAAGCACGATCGTATTCGATTTTGTGTTCTTGCAAATTTTCGAAGCAAACAGCAGGTCTTGGATTTCCTTTTCCGTAGGCGAAGTGGTTGTAACGACTGAAAGTTGCGCTTTATTGTCGGTGATATTGTCGCGATCCTGGACAAGCAATCCGTTCAAACACGTCCTAACCAATGTTTCAGGCAGTTGCACATCGTTTTGGCGTAAAATTATCCTGTTTTTCTTCTCTGTTAAAATTTTAACGGACTCCTCATCATAGTCCGGAGCGATGACAACTTCACAAAAAAGCTTGTTGATTTCAGCGGCTGTTTCGACATCAATTTTTCCGTTTGCAATCAGGACACCTCCAAAAGCAGATGTCGGATCGCCCGCCAATGCATCGAGGTAAGCCTGCTTCACCGAAGGCCGCGTCGCAATTCCGCACGCATTATTGTGTTTTAAAATTGCGAATGTCGGATCGTCAGTTTTAAATTCTGCAATCAGGTTGACGGCGGCATCAACATCCAAGAGATTATTATAAGACAGTTCCTTGCCATGAAGCTTGTCGAACATTTTATCGAATTCACCAAAGAAAAAACCTTTTTGATGAGGATTTTCGCCATATCGCAATTGCATCCCATTTGAGTGGCTCTGCTTGAAATACGCATCATCAGTATTAAAATAATTAAAGATCGCACTGTCGTAATGCGATGAGACGTGAAAAGCATGCGTTGCGAATTTCCGGCGCTGCTCCAGCGTTGTTGCTGTTTCTGCATCGGAAACTATTTTAAGCAGTTCGCCATACTGTTCGACAGATGAAATGATGACGGTATCCTTAAAGTTTTTTGCCGCGGCACGGATCAGTGAAATTCCGCCAATGTCGATTTTTTCAATGATATCGGCTTCGGACGCCCCTGATGCAACGGTTTTCTCAAAAGGGTAGAGGTCGACGATGACAAGGTCGATCTGCGGAATGTCGAATTCCTCCATTTGTTTTACATCCGATTCATTGTCCTGACGGTTTAAAATTCCGCCGAAGATCTTAGGATGAAGCGTCTTTACGCGGCCGCCCAAAATTGAGGGATACGAGGTGACGTCTTCCACCGCGACAACAGGAACGCCGAGGTTCCGGATAAATTCCTCGGTGCCTCCCGTGGAATAAAAAATAACGTTCTGTTTGTGAAGTGCAAGAATCAACGGCTCAAGCCCGTCTTTTGAAAAAACGGATACCAAAGCAGACCTGATTGGTTTTGATGAATTCATTGTGTTGTGAAGCCTTTAGTTAGATCGTGCAAAAGTAGTTTTTTTCGATGTAGCGGCATTTTGAAAACCAACAAATCTGATGGCAACTGCATATATTTTTCATTAGGTTTTTGATGGGAAATTGCGGAATTTTACCGTCAATTTTTACCTATGCGGGTTTATCTTCGACTGCTTCGCGAAAGTTTTGCCTTTGCCTTAAATGCATTGCGCAACAATAAACTGCGCACACTCTTGTCGCTTCTTGGAGTTACGATCGGTATTTTTTCGATCATTGCTGTTCTTGCCGCAGTCGACTCGCTCGATCGGAAAATCAAGGGCGAACTGAGCAGCCTCGACAAGAATACAATGTACCTGACCCGTGTTTCGTTCGGCCCGTCAAATATTCCGCGATGGAAAGAGGAACAGTTTCCCGATGTTACGTATGAGGAATACCAGCTTTTAAAGCGGTCGGTCACACAAGCTGAAGAGTTTTGCTTCCAATATTTTACGATGCGGCAAAGCATCAAGTATGAGGGCGAAACCGTCAACGATGTCAACATGGTCCCGGTCACGCATGAATTTGCCGACATTCAGCGGATCGAGTTTGAGGACGGACGGTTTTTTAACGAGCCCGAATCAAATTCAGGGGTCGGTGTCGTAGTCCTTGGATTTGAAGTTGCAAAAGGCCTTTTTAAAGATGCAGATCCGATTGGGAAGACTGTTCGCGCTTATGGGCAAAGGCTGACTGTAATTGGCGTGATCAAAAAGCAAGGCGCGGGGATGTTTGGTGACAGCAACGATACATCTGCATTTTTCCCTGCTAATTTTCTTCGTCGTTTATATGGCGAAAACAACCAGATGAATCTCCCGGTAATTGTGATAAAGCCCGCCGCAGGAGCGGATCCGGAAGCGCTGAAAGGCGAAGTTGCGCAAAAATTGCGAACTGCCCGCGGTGTGCGTGCCGAAGAAATAGATAATTTCTTTATCAATGTATTATCAGGCTTCACAGACCTGATCGACAATTTAGTGGGCCAAATGAACCTTGTCGGATGGATCATCAGTCTCTTTTCGCTGCTTGTCGGCGGATTTGGCATCGCAAACATTATGTTCGTTTCGGTAAAGGAACGTACGAACCTTATCGGCATCCAGAAGTCGCTTGGCGCCAAAAACAGGTTTATCATGTTCCAGTTTTTATTCGAGGCGGTAATCCTATCCGTGATCGGCGGGGTTATCGGGTTGGTTTTGGTTTGGATGATTACCTTGATCCTCACTTCAGTACTTGAATTTGAATTTGTGCTTAGCCTTGGCAATGTAGTTTTAGGAACTTCCTTGGCAGCAGCAATCGGACTCATTTCGGGCGTTCTTCCAGCAATTTCTGCCTCGCGGCTGGATCCCGTTGAAGCCATCCGGAGCGGAATGTAATGCCTAAATCCAATTCCTAAATCCCAAATCTTAAATCCTAAATCTTAAATCTTAAATCAAAAAACCCCGGTCTCCCGAGGTTTTATATCGCATAAACAAATAATCAAATAATCAAATAATCAAATCAACGAATCAACGAATCAACTTCTAATCGGTTGATCCTGTATCAGGTCGAGGAACAAATTCACTTTGTTTTTCAATTCCTTTCGCGGTGTGATAAAATCAAGAAAACCGTGTTCCAAAACGAATTCAGCCGTTTGGAATCCTTCGGGCAGTTCCTTTCCGGTTGTGTCTTTTACCACCCGCGGCCCCGCGAATCCGATCAGTGCTCCCGGTTCTGAAATGTTTACATCGCCAAGCATCGCATATGATGCAGTAGTACCGCCGGTTGTCGGATCGGTGCAAAGCGAAATATACGGGATCTTGGCATCGGCCAATTGTGCGAGTTTTGCCGAAGTTTTTGCGAGCTGCATCAGTGAATACGCAGCTTCCATCATCCTTGCACCACCCGATTTTGAGATCATCATGAATGGAATTTTGTTCTTGATGGAGTAGTCGATTCCGCGCGCGATCTTCTCACCAACCACTGCGCCCATCGACCCGCCGATAAAAGCGAAATCCATGCAGCACACGACAATTTCTTTACCTTTTGATTTACCGACAGCGGTGCGGACAGCATCTTTTAACTTTGTTTTGTCCATCGCTTCTTTAAGCCTGTCTGAATATTTTTTGGTGTCGACAAAATGAAGCGGGTCTTTGGATGTCATCTTCGCATCAAGTTCGATGAATTCATTGTTGTCGAACAGGATTTCGAAATATTCCTTGCTCCCGATACGGACGTGAAAGCCATCTTCGGGGCTTACATATAAGTTTCGTGCAAGCTCATCGGCATCGATGATTTTCCCCGTCGGGGATTTATACCACAGACCTTTCGGTACGTCTTTCTTGTCTTCAGTTGCAGTCGTGATTCCCTTCGCAGTTCTTTTAAACCAAGCCATATTTAATTGATAGTTGATAATTGAAAATGGACAATTATCAGGATTACAGAGTATTAACGTTATTTAAATCGGCGAACGCCTGTTCGAGCCTTTTGTTGAAGGTCATCTCGCCTTCGCGGATCCATTTACGCGGATCGTAATGCTTTTTGTTTGGAGAATCATCACCTTCGGGGTTGCCGATCTGAGTTCGCAGATAGTCGATTTTGCTTGTCATATAATCGCGGATTCCCTCGGTAAACGCAAACTGAAGATCGGTGTCGATATTCATCTTGATCACACCATAGCTGATGGCCTCGCGAATCTCTTCCACCGTAGATCCCGATCCGCCGTGGAATACGAAATCGACTGGATTTTTTCCTGTATTATAGCGCTGTTGGATGTAGTCCTGAGAATTTTTTAAGATGACCGGCGTCAATTTCACATTACCCGGCTTGTAAACACCGTGAACATTTCCGAATGCGGCGGCAACGGTAAAACGCGGACTAACCTTCATTAATTCCTCGTAGGCATAGGCGACTTCTTCCGGCTGAGTATACAGCTTTGAATTATCGACATCCGAATTGTCTACACCATCTTCTTCGCCCCCGGTGATCCCAAGTTCGATTTCAAGAGTCATTCCCATTTTGGTCATGCGCTCGAGATATCTTTTGCAGGTTTCGATGTTTTCTTTTAAGGGTTCTTCTGAAAGATCGAGCATGTGTGAGCTGTACAATGGCTTCCCGGTTTCTTTAAAGTGTTTTTCGGAAGCATCGAGAAGTCCGTCAACCCAGGGAAGAAGTTTGTGCGCACAATGATCGGTATGCAGGATGACGGTCGCGCCATAAGCTTCGGCAAGTGTGTGGATGTGTTTCGCTCCCGCGATTCCGCCGGCAGGGTACGGTTGAGATCGGCGGCCAGGGTGCGC
>CBDUBP010000022.1:0-16047 GCA_965365415.1 uncultured bacterium
TTAATGAACCCGATTTTTTCGTGGTAACCCGGATGTACAAAATCCGACATTTTTTCGATTGCCGTGTTGATTCCTTCGATTGAAAGGACCAGGCCGCTTATGGCAATCTGGAACATCCACTCGGTTTTTGAAATCTCAAAATAAAATCCGGCGATGACCATTAAAACAGCGATGATCGCCTGTGTCATGACGCTGTGCTCGGTAGAGATCAGTTTCCAGGCGCCGCGTACTGCGAAATTTACGCTTTTAAGACGTCCCGTAAAATATTTCCTGTCGCGTTCGAATTCCATCAATTGATTATAATGCAGCTATAGCGCGTTCGTAATCCGGCTCATCCTTTAGTTCGGAAACCAATTCCGTGTGTTTCACTTTTCCATTTTCATCAATCACCACGATTGCTCTTGCATGAAGGCCTGCAAGTTTGCCACTGGTCATTTCGACGCCGTAGCTCTGACCAAAATTCCCTCGGAAATCAGAAAGCGTAATCACATTCTCAATTCCTTCCGCACCACAAAATCGCTTCTGGGCAAAGGGCAGGTCGCGCGAAATGCATAACACTTTGGTGTTTGGCAGATCGGCAGCCATCTCATTGAACTTGCGAACCGACATGGCGCAAGTGGAAGTGTCAATACTTGGAAAAATGTTCAATACGAGTTTTGTGCCTTTAAAATCTGCAAAGGAAACTGCGGACATATCCGGGCCGGCTAGTGAAAAATCCGGTGCATCGGATCCAATTTCGGGCAAATTGCCAATCGTTTTTACAGGGACTCCGCCCAACGCAGTTTCAGACATTTGGTGTGATTTCGGCTCAAAAGTATGAAAAATATCCGATGGCATTTCAATAAAAAACTCTTCCTTGCGGGAAGAGTCTTTATCAAAATATGGGTAAAATCTACTTGTCGATCGAGCCGAGAACACGCTGCATAAAGCCATTCAGTGCCTCCTTCTTTTCGACGCCTTCGCGGATGGATTTGCGCACTTCAAGCGCACCGTACATGTTTGAAATGAGTTCCCCGATCACGTCGAGTTCTTCATCTTTCAACGACGAAACTTCCGTCAGTGCTTCCAAAACCTCGATTGCCTCAACGAGATAATCATCGTCATTTTCCTCGGCAAATGTCAGCAGATGTTTGATTACCGGAAGTTTCATCAGTTCGAAGTTATTTCGCCGACGAGTTCTGCAAGGACTTCGGCTTTGTTAGTCTGCGTCTGGTTGACGAGTTTTCCATCGACGAATGTCGCAAAAGTCGGCAGGTTGCTTACATTGGCAAGTTTCCGCGATTCAGGAGCTTTTTCAGCATCGACCAAAACAAAGGAGATATTTTCATTCTCCGACGCAAGTTTTTTGAACTTCGGTTTCATGATCCGGCAGTTGCCGCACCACGATGCAGAATATTGCACGACGACTTTGTCATTCGACGCGACGATGTCCTGCAAGGTATCTTCATTCAATTCTATAAGCATAGTTCCTTCTTTTAAAATAATAGGCCACCAACCTAAACTTCTAAACCCTTAAACCTTAATTCCTCAGGTAAGATGCAACGCCTTCGCGTGTCGCTTCCATCGCTTCTTTGCCTTGTTCCCAGTTTGCAGGGCAAACTTCGCCTTTTTGCTGAACATGCGTATAAGCATCGATCAAACGCAAATATTCGTTCACGTTACGGCCAAGCGGCATGTCGTTTACACTTTCATGAAAGATCTTTCCTGTTTCGTCGATCAGGTATGTCGCACGGAAAGTCACGTTCGAGCCTTCGATCATGACAGAATCCGTCTCATCATTATATGTGGTCGACGCGATATCAAGGATTCCAAGGATGTTCGACAGGTTACGGTTCGTGTCGGCAAGGATCGGATAAGTGACGCCTTCGATTCCG
The DNA here is from genome assembly GCA_965365415.1 of uncultured bacterium. Classification (GTDB taxonomy): domain Bacteria; phylum Bacteroidota; class Bacteroidia; order Flavobacteriales; family Flavobacteriaceae; genus Flavobacterium. The sequence goes on from CBDUBP010000022.1 coordinate 1,875, forward strand.
CCATTGTCTTTTGGCGTGTTCAGCCATGCAAAGTGGACTTCATTGGTGTCGCAAGATGCGCCTATGACGATCGTATGCCTTTTTTCAAACTCCGGCAATGCTTCCTGGAACGCGTGAAGCTCGGTAGGGCAGACGAAAGTAAAGTCTTTTGGATACCAGAACAAAAGGACCTTTTTGTTTTTGTTTGTTGCTTCTTCGAAAATATTAATTTTCATATTGTCGCCCATTTCAGAGATGGCATCAACTGCAATGTTTGGGAATTTCTTTCCGACTAATGACATATTTATAGTTTTTAAATTTATCTGATGCAAAAGTAAAGATACAATGAGATTGAAGTGATATAGGTTGATTATTAAAATTTATTTGAAAATAGGCAAGTGTTATTTGCGATGCCAAAACAGATGTTTCTATATATTTGTTCGCAACCAAAACAAAACGAATGTTATCAAATCTTTTACGGAAGAAATCGGCGTCGGTCGTCATCGGCCAGGGCGGGGAAGACGGGCATCAGGAAATGCACCGCGTGTTGTCGGTCCGCGACCTTACTTTTTTCGGAATTGCTGCCATTATTGGCGGAGGAACTTTTAGTGCGATCGGAAATGCCTGTTTTTCCGGAGGCCCCGGCGTCATACTTTTATATGTGATGTGTGCCATAGCGTGCGGATTTACCGCCATGTGTTATGCCGAGTTCGCATCGCGTGTCCCGGTTTCGGGCAGCGCCTATACTTATGCATACGTTTCATTTGGTGAATTGTTCGCGTGGATCATCGGCTGGGCATTGATCATGGAATATTCGATCGGAAACATCTATATCGCATTTTCGTGGAGCGGATATTTTACGAACCTCCTTGAAACGTTTGGCATCCATCTTCCTGAATGGCTGACGATCAATTATAAATCCGCCCATGCAGCGGCGCTGGCAAATACGGCAGGCGAAGGTTTTACGGCATGGCATTCGGCTCCGGTTATCGGTGGCTTAAGAATTATCTTCGATCTTCCGGCACTTTTGATCAATGTCTTAATAACATATCTGGTTTATCGGGGCACACGCGAGTCGAAGAATTTTAGCAATACGATGGTGATCATCAAACTTGCGATTATCGTTCTAGTTATCATCGTCGGTGCGATGTATGTCGACATCGATAACTGGACGCCTTTCATGCCAAACGGATTCGGTGGCGTGATGGCAGGCGTATCCGCGGTTTTCTTTGCATATATCGGATTTGACGCCGTTTCGACGCTTGCCGAGGAATGCAAGGATCCGCAGCGCGACCTTCCAAAAGGAATGATCTATTCGCTGGTCATCTGTACGATTGTTTACATTTTGCTCGCGCTTGTACTGACAGGAATGGTGTCGTATCAATTGCTTGGCGTCAGCGATCCACTGGCGGAAATATTTGCATTGAAGGAAGTGAAATGGATGCTGTTCATTGTATCGATCGCTGCAGTGGTTGCGATGACAAGCGTATTGCTCGTATTTCAAATGGGCCAGCCGCGTATCTGGATGACAATGAGCCGCGACGGACTGATGCCGAAGAAATTTGCTGAGATCCATCCGAAATACAAGACTCCGGGTTTTGCAACGATAGTAACCGGATTGGTGGTCGGTATCCCGATTTTCTTTACCGATGAGAATTTTGTGTTAGATTTTACCAGCATCGGGACATTGTTCGCTTTCGTGCTGGTTTGCGGTGGTGTTTTGGCTTTGTCTCCTCAAAGTGAAGAGGAGCTTGCGGAGCGAAAGGCAAGTGGCAAATTCCGAATTCCTTACGTCAATTCACGGTATATTTTCCCGGCAATTATCCTTTTCGGTGCGGTGATTATTCAATACCTTTTCCCGACATATTTTATCGACGCGTTTTCGTTTAAAAATGGTATCGGCAATGCACTTCCGTTGATTCTGTTCTTTATCCTGTGCCTGGTGATGGTCGTTTTGGCAGTAGCTAAAAATCTGTCGCTGATTCCGCTTCTGGGATTGGTGTCGTGCTGTTATCTGTTAACCGGAATGGCGGTATCGAACTGGCAATGGTTTGGGATCTGGCTTGTGATCGGACTCGTGTTTTACTTTATGTTTGGATACAAGAACAGCAAATTGAGGGCAAAGAGTTCTTAATGTGTCGCAATCCGAATATAAAAAAATCCGTAATATTTTAGAATTACGGATTTTTCACACTTTAAATCTTCAGCAATAAAAAAGTGAGTAATGATTTTTTCACGATTTGATGAGTTTTGCTGTTGCTGTAACTGAATCGCTGCTTACTTTGATGATGTAAGTTCCCTGAGGCAATTCTGCAATATTGATGATTTGCTGATTCGAGATTTGCTGATTCGGGATCGATCTTACCATTTGCCCAAGCTGATTGAATATTTTAACAGATGAAATTTCATTGATACCGGAAATCGAAAAATGATCGTTTACAGGATTTGGATGGATGCTGATTTCCTTCAATTCAAATTCACCTGTTGACAATTCAGGAACAACTGTTGTCGAAACCGTATTGGTGATGATCGGGAAGTTAAAATCAAAATAGATTTCAGCCGTATTTGTGATGACGGTACCAAGTGCGGCAGTGGCGGCAGGTTTGATTTTAAATGTTACAAAACCGTGGCTTGCGGGCTCGTTGTCCTGTTCTGCGGGAAGATTGATGTTCTCGAAAATGAATTCAACGATCCTGCCGCTTCTTACCGTCGTTCGCATCGGGTGGCTCGCGCCCTCGATTTCAAGCGTGGCCCAATTCAGATTGGTCGAAAGGACATCTTTAACAACGACATTGGTCGCCGGTGCAGATCCTGTGTTCTGGAACCTGACGAGATAATGAAGATATTCATCGGCCTGTTCCAGCAGGATCTGGCTGCCTTCTGAGACGGCTTTGTCATTCGGGTCGTACGATCCGACGACGGTCTGCACCAAAGTGGCTGAATTATCGTCAGGGGTCGTATCCGTGGATGAAGATGTCACTTCCGCAACAAACGATAATATGTCGCCAATATTTACTGCCGGCGTTTCGGTAGGCGCATTGACGTTGAAGGTAATGTCGATTTCCTGGGATTCAAACGGACTTAGCGAACCGAAATTCCATGTGAGCATATTTCCCGAACCGGTGCTGACCGCCGGCGAAGAAGTCACCAGGTCAAGCACCAGCTCGTCGAACGTCAATGCGATGGTTCCCGTCTGCACGGTGGTACCCTTGTTTGTCACAATAATTTTATAATCGGTATCAAAACCCGGTTGTGCGGACTCAAGCGCGACCAGTGAAATGTCAAGGTCCGGAAAATCCCCATTTGGGGTCAGGCAGAAATCGACATTTGCAGTGTTTCCATATCCGGAAAAATCAGAAGTGTAACTGGGCGGATTAATCGTGAAATACGGATTCTGGACCTGCGGCGTAAGCGTAAAGTTTACTTCGCCATTGTACGCTGTCGTATAGTTGGTAAAATTGCCATTTTGGCCAGCCATCGTGCTACCGAAGTCAAAACTGAACATCGTGGTCTTTAACTGCACAAACTCTGCCGGTACGTCAGATGCATCGCATCCATCTCCGTTCAGGTCATACCTGACCGTTCCCGTAACAATATTGTGCTCTCCGCCGGGAGAGAACGAACAATACGAACTCAAGACTATCTCTGAATCCGGAGGAAGATCGAAGTAAGATTCATTGCCGGGATCGATGCAGATAAATTGAAGCGACGGATTGTTGTCAAGAAAAATATCGGTAACGCCTGTCAGATTGCCATTCTTCATATTGATGTATTCGAGTTGTGGATTGTTTTCAAAAGTCATCCAATTGTAGAATTCGCTCACGCCGCTCACGTCGACCGATACAAGGTTTGACATCCCGCTTACCTCAAATTCATCAATTGGACCGCCGGTAAGTTTTATAGATGTGAAATTATTATTGTATAGCCAGACTTGATTCACGGTAACATCAAGTGCTCCTTCCAGCATATTGTTCTTTATCGCGAGATACCCGAACGAACGGCCATTTAAATCCAACGATGAAAGGTCATTGTCCATGCATTCGAAACTGCTGAAATACTCCGTGGCGTTGAGGGTCAGCGTACTCATTCCGTTCGATGAACAATTCAAATCATTGATGTTGGTCATGCTGATGTCGAGCGATGTAATCGAATTGGAATCGCAGGCCAATGACAATAAGTTTGGCCACAGTTGAAGGTTTAATTCGGTGAATTGATTTGACGAACAGCGCAGATGCTGAATCGATGGTGGCAAAAACAACGTTCCGGTAGTAAGCTCGTTGTACGAACAGAAAACTTCTTTAACCGAGGTATTTTGTGTAAGGTCAAGTGACTGGAAGTTATTATTATTGAGATACAATTTCTCTAAACTGTTGGCGCCGGTCGTGTTGATTGATGTAAGTTCGCAGTCGTCACAGCGAAAATCCTTTAGGTTTGCGAGGTTGGAAACATCCACAGAGGTAAGTGGTGAACTGGACAGGTCGATAAAAGCCACCATTTCCAACGTACTGACATCAATCGTTGTCAGATTGCAGTTGAGGCATGAAAGATCGGTAAGGTTGGATAGCCCGGTAAGGTCGAGAGCGCTAATCTGATTGGCCGTTAATTTTTCAAGCGTTGGAAGGCTAGTGGCATTCAGTGTGGGATAGCTGGTATTCCCTGTAAAAACCAGTTCCTTCAGCAGTGGCAGACTTCCGTGTTGAAACGTGGTCATCGCGATATTGCTTTCTATCCTTAGGATATTGAGGCTCGGCAATGTCGGTACTGTGATTGTTGTCAGGTCGAGGTTTTTCAATATCAGCTGGTATAAATTCACGAACGCCTCCAGTCCTTCAAGCGAATTAATATCGTATGATACGCCGTTTATGGTGCCGGTCCCGTTAATGGACAGGCTTCCGGTCCAGTTGAGCGCTTCCGAGACCTGGATTTCATCATCGTTGTTCGTATCGATGTTCAGCGCGGCCAGATAGCCTTTCAAGCCGGGATCGGGAATGTTGACGATCTGTGCCATTGATGCAAAACCTGTCAGCAATAAAAGAGTGAGGAATGATTTTTTCACGATTTGATAAGTTTTTTTGTTGCTGTTCCTGACGCGCTGCTTACTTTGACGAAGTAAGTTCCCGACGGCAATCCGGAGATATTGATGATTCGCGGATCCGAGATATGCTGATTCGAAATTGACCTTATCATTTGGCCAAGCTGATTGAATATTTTAACAGATAAAATTTCATCATCGCCCGAAATTGTAAAATGATCATATGCCGGGTTTGGATGGATGGTGATTTTTGATGAGTCATAATCACCGATCCCGAGATTGGGAACGACCGTTGTCGAAACCGTATTGGTGACGATCGGGAAGTTATAATCAAAATAAATCTCCGCGGTGTTTTCGATGGCATTTCCTATTGTAAGATCGCTTTTGGGCTTGATTTTATAAATTGCAAAACCATGGCTTGCAGGTTCGTCATCGACCGATGCAGGCAGGTTTATGTTTTCAAAAAATATTTCCAGTTTATTTTGTTCGATTTGAAATGAGGCACTCGTTGCCAGCGACCGGCAAGGATGGCTTGAGGCTACCATTTCTAAGGTTGAAAAATCCAGATTTTCCGAGATCAAATCGCGGATCACGACGTTTTCAGCGAAGAAAGTTCCCGTATTCTGGAACCGCACCGTGTAGTATAAAAAATCTCCAAGTTGCGAAATTTGAATGGTTTGGCGCGATACCGTTTTGTCGTTAGGATCGAATGAGCCCACAACAATCTGCGGAAATTCAAATGTATTGTCGGCAGGATTTTCATCGGTACCTGCATCAATTAATGCTGTAAAATTGAGAATATTGCCCTCGTTGACAGCAGGAATTTCCATTGGCGAATTGACATTAAGCGTCACTTCGATCGGACGGTTTTCAAAGGGCATGAGATTGGAAAAATTCCACATAAGCTGGTTTTCGGCCTGCGAAGCGGTCGCCGGATTCGCGGAGATGAAATCCAGCTTCGAATCGTCGAACGTGAAAGTGACGGCTCCCGACATGGATTCGGTTCCATTATTGGAGAGCAATACGTGGTAAGTTGCGTCAAATCCCGGACGGGCAGGCGTGATTTCAATGATTGAAATTTCCGCATCCGGATGTACACCATTGGCGCTGACGCAGAAATTCACCGTTTGCGTTTCTCCTGTCGACGGAAAATCATACGCAAAATCAGGAGGAGAGACCGTAAAGTAGGTAGTGTTTAAATCAGGAGTGATACTGCCTGCATTACTTGTGTAAAATACGAATTGGCCTTCGTTGCCGGGATTTACTGAGGCGTCAATTGATCCGTTCGATCCTTGGTCGAGATTGATATTTACATCATAATTATCGAGTGCGACATTGCTTTCCCCGCAATCAAAATATATTGTGCCATTCAGCATATTGTATGCGCCGCCAGGCAAAAGATCGCAGTAATAAGTAACGTTTACGCCGGGATCAACGTGTACATGATCGCTTTCCGTAACAAAAAACTCTTCTTCATACCAGCGACCGAGATCATCAACGCAAACAAATTCAAGGGAAGGGTTGCCATGAAAATAAAAATCCGGACTTGACTCATCGGCAGAGATCAGCCCCACAAGACCATCTTTAAGATCTATCGACTGCAATAGCGGATTGTCTGTAACATGAAATGTGCCTATCGATCCAAAGGTCGCGCTTACCAGCAATGGGTTGTTGTCGATAAACGCCTCATTCGCAGTGAGCTGGCATGTCGTGATTGGGCAGTGCGACAGATGAATGTTTGCTACAAAGCCCAGATTCAGCTCCGAGAATAAATTGTAATCTAATTTAAGGTCGTAAACATACGCGCCTTCGATTTGAATCTGCGTAAGCTGGTTGTGCGAGAGGTCAACCAAATTATAGTTATTACCCGGGGGTATGGTAACGTTTGTGAGTAGATTATTGCTGGCATCTATTGCGATATGATCATCGGATGTCTCGGATAACTGCAATGATGTCAATTGATTATGACTGCAATAAATAAAAGCCAGCGTTTCGTTCTGTGCAAGATCGAGCGTAGATAGATTGTTTTCTGAACAATTGAGTTCGAAAAGACTTGAAAAAGCTTCAATTCCTTGTAATGACGCGATATTTTGGTTGTCAATTTTTAGCCGATTTACTGCCGCAGCCTCCAAGACTTGTATTTCGCCATCATTATTTGTATCGACATCGTCTAATAAATCTCCCCAGATCGAAACTACGCACATGGTATTTACAAGCGCATTTTTAAACGCAGGATCGGGAATGTTGACGATCTGTGCAGAACTGAGCATCGAGATCAAAATCAGCGGCAGGAAGTAATTTATTTTCATAATCAGGAAGTTAGAGAAGTAAATATAAAAAAAACCATCCCGTTAAGAAATGGTTAATAAAATTTTTCTTACTTCAATTCCAGTCGATCCTTCGTGAGAAATACATCACTGCGCCTAAAATTGCAAACAGTCCGATGCTTCCGAAAAGCAATGCATAATTCTCCAATTGTATGATCACATAGATGAATCCATCTAATGCAGTCAGAGATGCGCCGATGAACATTGGAAATTTGCGGCTTTTCAGTATCGATATCGAATACAGCGTAATCATGATTACAACTGCGACCGATGCGATCATATACGCTGTCAGAAAACTTGAATGTTCGGTAATCGAAATTAACAACGTGTAGAACATGATGAGCGCGAGGCCGATCATCGTGTATTGAAATATGTGTATCCTGACTTTACTAACGGTCTGGATCAGGAAAAATATGAGGAAAGTGAGGCCGATCACAAGAAATCCATATTTCGCAGCACGCTCATTCTGCTGGTATTCGTTGGCGGGAATGATGAAGTCGACGCCGAACGAAAACTGGCTCAATTCAGGAAGCGACCCGAACGACTGCTGGCCGAACGGTCGGTTGATATGAAGTACTTTCCAGCTTGCATCAAAGCCTTTGTCGGTGACTTTCTTATCATCGGACGGCAGATAATTCCCTGAAAAACTTGGCGATGCCCAATTCGATGTCATCTTGACACTGGTCGTCTTTCCAACGGGAACGATCCGAATCTGGCGGCTACCATCATAAGTAATGTCAAATTTGAACGGGACTTTTTGCGATCCCGAAAAGGCGGTCGAATCGATATATCCGGTTTCAAGCGCCTGTACCGAATCGCGGTCGTTCGTGAAAACCGGCTCAAAGGAATATGACTTTCCGCCGAGATTGATCTTAACCTCATCGCGGATGCTTTTCAAATTTCCTGTTTTGATGATGACGGTTGCTTTTTCCCAGATGATGTCGGCATTGGGAATATTCTTCGAACTGAAATCAGGTTTTGAATAACTTCCGTCGAAGTTCATGACGGAGGTAAAGACGGCCGATTCATAATTGCTGCGCTTTCGTACTTTGGTATCGACGGATGTGCGGTTATTGAGCACCTCCGGAAAGAAATACGCATAGTTGATGTGGACAGTGCGCTGAGTAACGGCTTGTTTTTCCTTTCCAAAAACCGCCACGCTTTCGGTATATGTCTTATACGGCACTTTTACGACCGGGCCATAGAAATAAACGCTTTCTCCCCATTTTCCATTGATCTCGTCGACAACCTCGTCCTGGCGCTGTGATCGTTCATCTATCAGGCTTTTGACAAATTCGAGCGGGATCAATAAAACAAGTATCAGCAGCCCGACCATGATCATGCGCGCTGTGTTCGATTGAAAAAATCCTGTTGGTTTTTCGATTTCCTGGTTTTCCATGAGATTTGATTTAATTATTTGAATAGGTTATTATGATGAGATACATGATGGCTATCGGCAGATTCGACAGTACGATCAGCAATTTGATCGCAAAGAATTCGCGATGACGCGGTTTGGTCAGCAGATGGTAAAAAAGATTGAGCAGGACGACCGCATTGACGAGAAAGGCGAGGAGTACATAAAAATACCCGACGATATAGATGTACGGGTTCTCAGGATTTACCTGTCGGATTAGCAGCAATATCGTTCCGATAACGAATGATGCGATTGCGATCTGCGTCGAGACGATGCCGGATCGCACATGCCAGCTGATTTTTGAAATGGCTGTTTTCATGATTGTGTTTTTGAGAATGATTTGAAAATGTTATATAAAATGAGAAAAAAGAATCCGTATCCGATCGAAAAGCCGATGGCACGAAGCGAAAACATCTGATTTGTGATCAGCGTGAAGGCAGAGATCGGATCGGTAAAGACATCCCAGCTGTTTAGCCGGAGGTAACGGCCGATATAAATTCCGAAACCACTTGCAATTGCGCAAATGCCGGTAACGATAACCGCAAATCGTTCGGTGAAGCGCTGACTAAGGTGCCATCTCATCTGGTCCATCGATATAAAACCAAACATCAGACCGCCAAACGAAAAGGCGGCAAGCATCAAGAGATCGAACCACGAAGGCATATTTGTCTCGCGCCTGAAATGGAGGAAATCGGTGAGTATATACGGGGCGTTTGGAAGAAACAGCAGCCAGCACAAGGCAAAAAACATCCAGAAAAACCTGTTTTTAAATTCTCGTTTCAAAACGACACGGGTTAAGAAAAGTGGAACCGCTGCGAGGATCAGGTTCCATACAAGAAATGCAAAATAGATCGACTCGGTCATCACGATGCGAAACGACAGCAGTGCCATCGAAAAGGCGATCAAAAGCACAAGGCTTCGGGATTCACGCTTAAATAGAATGGTATATATCATATTAAAGTACTTTGAAATTCAAAGTTTGTGGATAAAAAAATATTATTGTCGTTTGATGATCTTTTCGAGCGCTTCGATGTGATCGGAGAATGCCTTTCGGCCATCCGGAGTTGCGATATAGCTCGTATTTGGTTTTTTGCCGATGAATTGCTTTTCGATCCTGATATAGTTTTCGGCTTCGAGCGCTTTGGCATGGCTCGCGAGGTTGCCGTCGGTTGCGCCGAGCAGTTCCTTGAGCGTAGCAAAATCGGCCGATTCATTTACCATCAGGATCGACATGATGCCGAGTCGGATCCTGTGGTCGAATGCCTTGTTTATATTTTGGATGATGTTTTTCACTGTTTTCTGTCGTACTTAAAATACATGATCCCGCCATAAATGATGTGGCAGATTCCGAAGCCAAGTGCCCAGAATTCGAGTCCGTAGCCAGGCATTTCCGTAGATATTAATCCAATGATGATCATAGTCAGGCCAAGATAGCGCACATCGCGGAATGTGTATTTGCTTGCATTGACGCATGAAAGTCCGTAAAAGATCAGCGTTACAGGAGCGATAAGTCCGTAAACGCCATTTCGAAGCAGCAGCGTGGCGAATATTCCGCCGGTGACAAACGGGATCAGGAAATTTATAGCGAGTCTTTTCGAAGTTGAATTCCAGATTTTTTCCCCGCAACGTTTCGCTTTGAAGCGCGTCAGGATGAAAGCGGTGAGAAGCGACATGGTCAATACGACCGCCGCTACAACGACTACCTCGAGAAATGTTGTGCTTTCGAGTGTCACGTAAACGAGTCCGTCTTCACGCCGGCGGTGGAGCAGTTCACTTGCATAATATGCGCCGCCCAAAGCGTAGATGCCTGCAAGCACACCCGACATTCCGCTGAGCGATATGAACTGTGTCGACCTGTTCATCAGGTTCTTGATTTCGTGAATGTCGTCGAGATAATTTTTAGCTTCCATATTAGAGTACTTTGAAAAACAAAGTAAATGGAATAAAAGTTAGTGGCAAAATTTTTTTTCGATTATTTTTTTAAAGCTCCAACGCGCCTGAGATCCAAAGCGCCAAAGCCTTTCAGAGCTACCAGCCATCAGCTATCAGCTAACACTTAGTATCAAAAGAAGACTGTAAATCGTGAGTTGCTACTGTCTACTGCTTACTGCCCACTGCCTACTGCCAACTGTAAACCGTCAACTTTTAACCAACCCTTAACACCCCGACTTCCATCATGCACTCCTTCATCATCTGATAGGTACGTTCGATATCATTGTCGAGTCCGATGGAGAATCTGATCAGTCCGTCGCTCAAACCCATTTCCAATTGTTCGGAAAGCGGGATCTCCGATGACGTCGATGAGCCCGGTGCGCTGAACAATGTCTTGTAGAATCCAAGGCTGACAGCCAGGTATCCGATGTTTCGCTGTTGCATCAATTCCATCAGCGCATTTGCTTTATCAAGCGATCCAACATCAACTGTCATCATGCCTCCAAAACCATATTCCGGATGGATCATGCCTTTATACAGTTCATGACTTGGATGGCTTTCCAAACCGGGATAGACCGTTTTGAGGCCGTCATTCTGAAATTTCCCGGCAAGAAACTGTGCATTGTGGCTGTGCTGTTTGATCCGGATGTGAAGCGTACGAAGGTTTTTCATCACGCTTGCCGAACGAAGGCTGTCCATTGTCGGTCCTAACAGCATGCTCGAACCAGTGTTTACATTCTTCATCGAATCTACAAAGTCTCTGGATGCGCAGGTTACGCCACCGACGGTATCGCTGCTTCCGTTGATGTATTTCGTAAGGCTGTGGATGACAATATCGGCGCCCAGCCGTGCAGGCGAAACGGAAAGTGGCGAAAACGTATTGTCGACCACCAGTTTGATCCCGTGTTTTTTGGCAATTTTGGCCAATGACGCGATATCTGCAACTTCAAGCAAGGGATTGCTAACGGTTTCGCAGTAGATCATCTTTGTTTCAGAAGTAATCGCCGCTTCAACCTGGGCAAGTTTTGTAATGTCGACAAAGGAAGTTGCTATGCTGAATTTTGGAGTAAAATTCTTCAGGAACGCGTACGTTCCGCCATAAATCGTTCTGCTTGAAACGATATGCTCACCGGATCCGCATATTTGTAGAATCGTCGATGTGATCGCGCCCATTCCCGATGCGGCAACGTTGGCCGCTTCGGTTCCTTCCATGGCCGCAAGCGCTTTATCGAGATAGAGGTTGCTGGGAGACGAATGCCGCGAATATAGATAGCATCCTTCAGCGTTGCCTTCAAATGTATCGAACATTGTTTTGGCGGAAAGGAACGTATAGGTTGACGAGTCGGATATTGAAGGGTTGACGCCGCCGAATTCGCCGAAATATTGTAGGTCCTGGATGTTGTCTGCCGGATTGAATGACATGTTTTTATTTTAATCTGATTATTTAACGAAACTCTAACCTTCGAGGTTTATAAATCCTTTGAGGTTTTTAAATCCTTTGAGGTCTATAAGAGCTAGAAGGTTACGTGATATTATTCCAAACCTTATGTGGTCTTGACAAAACAACGCAATTGCTGAAAGAGTTTCAACCGTTTTTGCATAGTGCAGAAAATAAATCTATGATTAATACTTTCTTTAGATAAATTTGCAGGTAATAATAGTATTATCGCTTGCAATGCAGAAAACGACACTCGATAAAACCGACAGGGAATTGATCAACCTGCTACAGTCCGACAGCAAACAAACCACCAAAGAACTATCGATGAAGCTTGGCCTGTCGGTTACAGCCGTTTATGAACGTATCAAAAAACTGGAACGTGAAAAAATCATCAGCCACTATGTTGCACTGGTAAACGGCAAGAAAATAGGGAAGGGGTTCGTTGTTTTGTGTCATATCAAACTTACCCAGCATTCACGCGATTTTTTGACGCGCTTCGAGTCGGAAGTCATCAAGCTCGATGAAGTCCTCGAATGTTTCCATGTAAGCGGTGATTACGATTACATTCTTAAAGTCGTTGTCGCCGACATGGATGAGTACCGCGAATTCATGGTTTCAAAATTCACTACACTACAGCATATCGGTAGTACGCAGAGTTCGTTCATGATATCCGAAGTGAAAAAGACTACGGCATTTGCATTGTGATTCGGTTCGATTACTCTACGGAATATCGTCTCCAAGATAATAATAGATCGTCGAAAGCCCGGTATACTCAGGTTCTCCGAGATAATAACTTTGATAATATCTTTTATAAGGTTTGCCCAGCGAATTCATTTCAAAAAAATGCGCCGCGCCCTCAACGCCGTCGTCCTGAGTGGTTAATACGCTTAAGTCGTCCGAAAGAAAATGGTTAAACATAAAATACGGCTGTGAGGAAGAACTCCAGCCATATGATCGGACGCTTGCTGCTCTAAGTACAGGCATGAGTTGTGTTTTGATCGGATTGTCATTCCCAACATATTCATGATAAGAGGCATACCAGGATCCTGAACTATCTGTCATAATTGCGCTGACATTTCCATTAATAAAAGAAAATGTTTTATTATCCGACCAGACTGCGCCATCAGATTCCTCGAAATAATCATAATAGTAACGCAATAAACCTTCTTCAGTCAACTTCCATTGCACGAGTGCCGTGTATTCCGGTGTAACCGACTCGGTGAAATACATGTTCTGAACGGCATCGTAAGATAGCGATTGCCCATTATGAGTGAGAATGATATTGTTCGGATCATATGTCCACGTTTCGGTAAATGTGACGGTCCCGCTTGCGGAAATGGAGGTCAGTGACGTTAGGTTCCCTGAAGCATCATAATAGAATTCATACAAATGATTCCCCGCAGGAGTCGAAATATTCAGGAGCCGACCCTCATCATTGAAATTATAATGCCTTTCAGCCGTAGTGCCGACCAAATCAATCATTTTCACAAGTGGCTGAGCCTGGCTTGAGATAGATAACAGCAGAATCAATATTGCGATGACTTTTCTCATAACTTTCAGATTATAATTTGGCAATTTTTCTCGTGATGCTTCCCGATACGGTTTGGATATTTATAAGATACGTCCCCGAAGACAGACCTGAAATATTCAGAAGGGCTTGTGTGCCATGGGTGCTAAAGGTCCGAACAAGCTGGCCAATGTTATTGTAGATGCTGATATTTTCAATGCGCTCAGGGGCGACCACATGAAGCTGATCGCTGACAGGATTCGGATAAATACTGATACCGGCAACGCTGTTTGGACTCGTTCTAAGCAAATCCTGAACGATGTAAAGCTTTGATTCTGTATTGAAAGCATAGCAGCCACTGCCGCATGACGTTATCGAAATGGCCGGCCCAATCGCGTCGGTAGCAAACGATCCCGCCGGGGCGAGTGTTTCGGCATCAAAGAACCGCAACGTAATGCCATCTTGGTCGTTTACGGCAAAACAAACGCGATTTGAACTGCTATCAAAATGCATCGGACCGGAAGCGTTTTCCAGTGGTATGATT
>CBDUBP010000023.1:0-15771 GCA_965365415.1 uncultured bacterium
ACAAAAAACTCCGGTCAGTTCGGGCAATGCCCTCGGGTATCCGGAGTTTTTTTTTGCTCACAAAAAACTCCGGTCAGTTCGGGCAATGCCCTCGGGTATCCGGAGTTTTTTTTTGCTCACAAAAAACTCCGGTCAGTTCGGGCAATGCCCTCGGGTATCCGGAGTTTTTTTTTTGCTCACAATTTTTTTACCACGAAGGCGCTAAGAATATTCTAAAGATCGCCTGATACATTTTCTTTTTTGCCACTAATCATTACTTATTAATTATTCATTATAGTTATTTCTGCCCTCGGGTATAGCTTCGCTCAGTTCGCTTTTGACTCGGGTCAGGAGTTTTATTGCTCACTTTCTCGTACCACGAAGGCACAAAGGCGCTAAGATTACCTTGGTCGCCAGAAAGATGTTTTTTGCGCTCATTATTAATTATTAATTATTAATTATTACCGCGTTGCCTTCGGCCGGGGTATCCGCTTTAGTCCGCATTCCGCTGCGCGGGAGCGCGAACTGTCGCTTCCATCCCACTCGCATAGCGAACAGGCGAAGCAAACGCATCCATAATTGGAAACATTGAACTATTCTTGAAAGTCGTTATATGATAGATTATCTTTGCTTGGCCAATCTTAGATCTTGAATCTTAAATCTTAAATTATAAATTTCCCCCATATGGCTTTAATCGCTCCTTCCGTACTAGCGGCCGATTTCGCAAATCTCCGGCGTGATGTAGAAATGATCAACGCGAGTGATGCCGACTGGTTTCACATCGATATCATGGACGGCGTTTTCGTTCCGAACATTTCATTTGGAATGCCTGTGTTGGAAGCAATTGCGAGACATGCCAAAAAACCGCTTGATGTACATTTGATGATCGTCGATCCTGACCGGTATATAAAGACATTTGCAAACATAGGCGCAAATGTTCTTTCTGTTCACTATGAAGCCTGCACACACTTGCACAGAACGCTGCAAGCGATTAAAGCTGAAGGAATGCAGGCGGGAATTGCGATCAATCCGCATACATCGGTGAAACTACTCGAAGATGTCATTGGCGACACGGATTTGGTTTGCATGATGAGCGTCAATCCCGGATTTGGCGGCCAGTCGTTTATTGAAAATACCTATCGAAAGGTTTCCGAACTAAAGGAAATCATCTTAAAAAATAATGCTTCAACCAAAATTGAGATCGATGGCGGTGTCAGCGATAAAAATGCGGAAAAACTCGTGTCAGCGGGCGCCGACGTTTTGGTAGCAGGAAATTTCGTATTTAAAAGCGCAGATCCGATTCAAACCATCAGCGCACTCAGGCAGGCAGTGCGGAAATGATCTTATGCTTGTGATTTAGCATCCTCGAGACATTTTGGTATAATTCGGGGAAAGTCGACCTGAATTCATCCGGAGTCTCAAAATAATGTTCCACTATCACAGCCAAAAATTCAAAATGATTCGTGAGTCCGTATTGCCTGAAATAATCCGATTCAAGCAGCCGCTGCCTGTTTGGCGGGTGGCTGATCTCCTTTAAAATCCTTTGATAAACCGATGTAAAGATCGACGCGCTGACATCGGCCGCAATTCTACCATGGTGATGCAGCACGTGCGCAAATTCATGGATGCCAAGGTTCACATTATCGTTATGGACATCAATTCCTGAAAGAAAATCTTCCCATGAAAAAACCACTGCCCGGACACGCGGATTAAATTCTCCCTTGTGGTACTCATTGGTTGACTTCGACATATAGATCGATGGGTAGACGATGATCTTATCCATGACAGGAATCAGATAAATACGCATGCCAAAGGTCAACATGACATAAATCGCCGCGATTCTGATACGGACCTCGTCGGTGATCTCGAAACCTTCACGTCCGATAAACTGATAATGGTCTATAAACCTGAAGACACGATGTTCAAACCAGCCCTGCCTTTTCTTTGAGAGCCGCATATAAAACGGCGAATGCTGCCTGAGCAAATATTTCTGTGATTCTGAAAGCTTCTTGGGGAAAGGATAATAATGAATATAAAACGGCCGGTTAAAGATGCTTGCAAAGACATGCTCGGCCTGGATGAGCACGATCCCAAAAAAGAACGAAATCGCAACTACGATAAAAAAAAGGGCAAGGATGACGATTGCAAAAATTTCGTAAATGCTTATTTCGGGCTCCATTTCGCAAATATAGCGGACTGCTGCAAAAACTAATAGCAAAAACTCTTATTTATAACCAAAGGCAAACGATGTTATTCGTCAGCATCGTAACTTTAGGAACATTAATATAATTGTTATGGAGGACATGAAATCAGACGACAACGATAAAAGGATCAATGTGACCAACGAAAATGAAATTATTCATTGGAGTAAAGAGTATGGCGTATCAGAAGTACGCATTCGTGCGGCAATCCAGGCAGTGGGCACCAAAGTGGAAGATGTTCAGGCGTATTTGAAGAAGATGGATGAGAAATTCGGACAGTAAAGCAGCCACGGATACACATTTCGAGTCAAAGCTTCTGTGCTAAGATGTAGTCAAAACAGGGATCTAAAGTAGAGTTTCACCATCGGGAGTGTCACGCCTTCGCTGCGCTACGGCGCGACATCCGCAAAGCTCCGCTTTGAAAATAAACAAACCCCGAAAAAGAAATTGAAAGCAGAGCTTTCTTTCTTTTTCGGGGTTTGTTCATTTATTCGTGACCTCATCGGGATTCGAACCCAAATCTTCAGAACCGGAATCTGAAATTCTATCCATTGAACTATGAGGCCGGCATATTGTTTATGCGGTTATGACAACAGCTTTTTGACAATGTTCGAGATGGTCTTCCCATCGGCTTTTCCGGCCAATTCTGCTGACGCCAATCCCATCACTTTCCCCATTGAACCCATACCCGACAATCCGTTGTCAGAAATGATTCTTGAAACTACAACTTCAATTTCAGCTTCACTTAATTGTTCAGGAAGGAACTTTTCGATGACCGAGGCCTGCTGGATTTCGGGTTCAGCCAAATCCGGGCGGCCCTGCTGCGTATAGATCGCTGCGGAATCCTTTCTTTGCTTAACAAGTCTTTGAAGCAGTTTGATCTCCTCATCTTCGGAGATTTCTGCTTTTGCCCCGCTTTCGGTTTGTGCCAAAAGCAATGCTGACTTCACCGCACGCAAGGATTCAAGCGCCAGCGTATCTTTTGCGCGCATCGCATTCTTGATTTCGTCATTGATTCTTTCCTGTAATCCCATCGCTTAAAAATTGGAGCTGCGAAGTTAAAAAAATAACCCGAAAATCAAGCGATTTCCGGGTTGGGAATATTAAGTTGGCAGATTACTTAATCTACGTTGTCGTGAAGGAATGAATTGTTCGACCGAAGCTGCACATCATCATTGCTGTCGGTTCCCAAAGACATCCTTGAATTGTTGTTTCCATTGATGCCGCCTGAGATATCGATGCCCGAACGCTTGAAAGCCGGAACGCGCTCGATCTCATCGATCTTCGAGGTATTGTTGTGAAATTTGTAATTGAAATCCTTTAGTTTTCTTCTGCGCTCATCTGCGCGAAGTTTAAGCGATTGCTCAATCGTCATTTCTACTGGTGACACTTCCTCGAAAGCAGGTGAAAACGCAGACGGAGTTACCGGAGCTGCAGGCTTCACATCAACTTTCTTCATAGTGATGTTCAATTCTTCCGCAATTGGTTCGGCAGCTTGCTGGACGGGTTTTGAATTGAGAAGGTCATTCTCCAATTCCATGTACTCTTCAAGTGTATACTTGATGATACCGTTTTCGCTTACTTCGGTTACAGGAACAACTTCAACAGCTTCCTTTACGTTGATGTTCTTGGTCTCGTTCGAAAGTTCGAAAAGGATCTTCTCTTCTTCCTTCGCCGCGGAATTTACGATCGGCATGTCAAAACTAAATGCCGCCTGTGTTTGCTTTGGGACAAATTCAGGTTCGCGCACTTTCAGTTCCTTAGTGGTTCCAGCAACGAAAAAATCATCGGTAACTGCTGAAACGATCTCAAAAGTCACGTCGAGGTTCTTAATGAACTCAGAAGTCGGCACGAGATCCATTTCAAAGACCTGTGGCGCTTGAAAAACCGGTTCTGCAATGACTTCCGGTGTTTCTTCGACCAATTCAAAAACTACTTTTTCTTCGGTCTTCGGCGCTTCAGGCGTAATCTCGAATGCCGGTATCGTCTTAGGTGAAAGATCATGTACGATCTTCTGATCGGCTTCAAGCGAATGAATGATCTTCTTTGGTTCAGTATTGACGATCTCGCTCTGCTGCTCAGTGTTGAAACCTGTCGCGATGATGGTCACTGCAATCGAATCCCCAAGCTTTTCGTCTTCACCGACACCCATAATGATGTTGGCGTTGAAACCTGCCTCAGCCTGGATATGGTCGTTGATCTCTCCGATCTCGTCGATCGTGATCTCATTCGATCCCGATACGATCAAAAGCAATACATTCTTCGCTCCGGTAATCTTATTGTCGTTAAGCAAAGGCGAATCCAGCGCGGCAACTATCGCTTCCTTCGCACGGTTCTCACCAATGGCAGTCGCCGATCCCATGATCGCAGTTCCGCTGTTTGAAAGAACGGTCTTCGCGTCTTTTAGGTCGATGTTCTGCGTGTAGTGGTGCGTGATGACCTCTGCAATACCACGTGATGCAGTTGCAAGGACTTCATCCGCTTTCGAAAATCCGGCTTTGAAACCAAGATTTCCGTACACTTCACGAAGTTTGTTGTTGTTGATGACGATAAGCGAATCGACCTGCTTGCGAAGCCTTTCAACCCCGGCAAGACCTTGGTCCTGTCGCACTTTCCCCTCAAACTGAAACGGAATGGTTACGATACCGACGGTCAGGATGTCGCGTTCCTTCGCCAGTTGGGCAATGACAGGCGCTGCCCCGGTTCCGGTTCCGCCACCCATACCTGCGGTGATGAATACCATTTTTGTGTTGCTGTCGAGCATTTTCTCGATTTCCGCAATGCTTTCCAAAGCGGACTGCTGGCCGACTTCCGGATTTGCACCCGCACCGAGCCCTTCGGTGAGATTCACACCGAGCTGGATCTTATTCGGGACGGGGCTGTTCTGTAAAGCTTGTGAATCGGTGTTGCAGACGATGAAGTCCACTCCTTTGATTCCCTGCTTGAACATGTGGTTGATGGCGTTGCTGCCACCGCCGCCCACTCCGATAACTTTTATCACATTTGATTGATTTTTAGGTAGATCAAATGAAATACTGCCAAATTCTGAGTTGCCTGTCATAATCTTTAGTATTTGCTGTTTTTTTTCGTTTGCTTTTTATAGTCTTGTCTTGTTATTCTGCATTGTCGAGGAAATCCTTGATCTTGTCGACATACCTGTCGAAAAATGATCTCCTGATCTTGGTCTCCGTCGTTTCCG
The DNA here is from genome assembly GCA_965365415.1 of uncultured bacterium. GTDB lineage: Bacteria > Bacteroidota > Bacteroidia > Flavobacteriales > Flavobacteriaceae > Flavobacterium. The sequence continues at coordinate 5,380 of CBDUBP010000023.1, forward strand.
GCTCACGTTTTTCAATCGGTGGTTCAACTTCAGCGACGGGCTGCTCGCTGATCGGTTCATCGAAAACAGCCGTAGCTGCATTCCTGCGAAGCGGCTGTTCTGTCCGCAACGGCTCGATCCTTACTGCGCTGTGCGTCTTGTTTTCAATGCTGTTCATCACGAGTCCTACAGCGGTTGCATACATCGGGCTTGAGATCTCCTCGTTCGAATTTCCGGCCAGATGTTCGTTCGGATATCCGATCCTGGTATCCATTCCGGTAATGTATTCCACCAACTGCTTGATGTGTTTCAATTGCGATCCGCCACCCGTAAGCACGATACCCGCGATAAGTTTCTTTTTCGCGTCTTCATGTCCGTATGAACGAATCTCAGCATAAACCTGCTCGACGATCTCAACCACACGTGCATGGATGATCTTCGACAGATTCTTGAGCGATATTTCCTTCGGTTCGCGGCCACGAAGACCGGGAATCGAAACGATCTCGTTGTCTTTATTCTCTCCCGGCCAGGCCGATCCGAATTTTACTTTTAATAGTTCTGCCTGCTTTTCGATGATCGAACATCCTTCTTTGATATCATCAGTGATGACATTTCCACCAAAAGGAATTACTGCAGTATGCCTGATGATCCCGTCTTTAAAGATGGCAAGGTCGGTCGTTCCGCCACCGATATCGATCAAAGCAACTCCTGCTTCTTTCTCTTCCTGGCTCAAAACGGCATCCGCCGACGCAAGAGGCTCAAGCGTCAGCCCAGATAGTTCAATGCCCGAACTTTGAATGCAGCGCCCGACATTCCGAATCGACGATGCCTGTCCGACCACCACATGGAAACTCGATTCCAGTCGCCCGCCATACATACCGATCGGCTCCTTGATCTCGGATTGCCCGTCGATCTTAAATTCCTGCGGAAGCACGTGAATGATTTCTTCGCCCGGAAGCATAGCCAGTTTGTTGACCTGGTCGATCAAAAGCTGGATGTCCTGGCCACCGATCACTTCCTCAGGATTGTTCCTGCTGATGTAATCGCTGTGCTGGATGCTGCGGATGTGCTGGCCGGCAATGCCGACAACGACATCCTTAATTTTATAACCCGAATTCTCTTCAGCTTCGGCGACCGCTTGCTGGATCGATTGAATCGTTTGCGTAATGTTGTTGACGACGCCACGGGCAACGCCAAGGCTTCGCGATTTTCCGACTCCGAGAATCTCGAGCTTGCCGTACTCATTGCGCTTGCCGATCATCGCAACGATCTTGGTCGTCCCGATATCCAATCCAACTGCTATGTTTTCTCTTTCCATTTCCTAAATCTTATTTAGTGCAGACTACCTGTCGCGTAAACCTCAGGTTGATATTTTTATAATAAGCTATCGTACTGTCATTCATCGCCTTTTGCATAAAAGCCTTGTAATTCCTGAACTTTTCCATTGCATCGTCCGACTTTCCAAAATCGATCACATAATCATAATTCCTGTTCATCATCTTTATCGTCCCGTCCGGCAGGACATCCACGCCCACAATGTTTTTGCACAGAAACTTATCATTGTGTATCAATTTCAAAATATCAATGACTTTCCTATTCATTATCGCCTGCGAATCGCCTGAAAGCAGCAGCACACGGGCGGTGAAATTACTTGATAAAGGCATCCTATTCCCCTTATAATCAATATAAAAGGAGCCGGTTTTTTCAAACACTCTGGCTATGGGAGTTTTTTGCTTTACAACCGCTTTCAGGGTACCATCAATACTCACAAAAACTTCTGATTTTTCAATCATTTCGTGACTATTTATCACCTTTTCCAGCCTGTTCAAATCTACTTTATCTTTACGAATGCTTCGCGCGGCGTTTTTATTTTCTATTAACAATTTATTAACCACGTCATTCGTGACAAACAGGTTGTTATCGTTTGTAAATACGACTTCCGACTTGGTCAAAAATCGACTTTCATTTCGCTTCGAAGTAAACGAATACAAGAAACCAACCAAGGCGAATATCAGCACCAGCCGTACGTTGGTCCAATTAAAGATTTTCATCGAGTGCATTTTTTATTGGTTCGACAAGTTCACCGATATCGCCCGCACCGATTGTGACGAGCACATCGAATGTATCTGACTGAATTTCTGATATTAACGATTCTTTGGTAACTAATTTCTTATTCGCATTTGTAATTTTCGACAGAAGCCATCCGGAAGTGATCCCTTCGATCGGAAGCTCTCTTGCCGGATAAATATCAAGCAGGATGATTCGATCGAATTTTGACAGGCTTTCGGCAAATCCGTCTGCAAAATCTTTTGTACGACTGAACAGATGCGGCTGGAAAACTGCCGTAATTTTCTTCCCCTGGTACAATTCGCGAACTGCGTCGTGTACTGCATCGATTTCGGTCGGATGATGTGCATAATCATCGATGAAAACCAGCCTTTCGGATTTGATATGATATGAAAACCGGCGCCTGATTCCGCGAAAAGATTCGAGTGCATTCCTTATATCATCAACTCCAACATTGTATTTGCGTGCCATTGCCAAGGCCATGACCGCATTCGAGAGGTTGTGACGGCCGGGAAGTCCGAATTTCAGATCGTTGATCTTTTCTTCAGGTGTCTCGACATCGAAAGTATATTGCGCATTTTCAATCCTGATATTTACCGCACGATAATCCGCTTTCTGTTCTATGGCGACCGATTGTCCTTCAATCGGAAGACCGTTAGCGATAAACAGGTTGTCCGCGGAAACTTTTGAGGCAAATTCCCGGAATGAATCTTCGATCGATTCGGCATTGCCATAAATATCGAGGTGATCGGCATCCATCGAAGTCACACACGCAATATTTGGATGAAGATGAAGGAACGACCGATCGAACTCATCAGCTTCAACGACGGTGACGGTTTTACCTTCGCCTATCAGGTTAGAATCATAATTCTCGACGATGCCGCCAACAAAAGCCGTCACATCAACACCGCTCTGATGGAGTATGTGTCCCAATATGCTTGAAGTTGTTGTCTTCCCATGAGTGCCTGCCACCGCAAAGCAAAATGTATCGCGCGTGATAATGCCCAGAACTTCCGCCCTTTTCTTGATCCGGTAATCGCGCTCCATGAAATAATTCCATTCAGAATGGGTTTTGGGAATGGCCGGCGTGACAACGACGAGGGTATTTTCCTGCTTAAAATCTACGGGTATCCTGCCGATGCTGTCATCAAAATGAATCTCTATTCCTGCGTCAGCAAGTTCGTCGGTAAGTATGGTCGGCGTTTTGTCGTATCCGCAGACATTCTTTCCGAGACGTTTGAAATATCGGGCAAGTGCACTCATTCCGATGCCTCCGATTCCGATAAAATAGACGTTATGTATCTGGCGGAGATTCATCGTTTGATCAGTTTTTCGATTTCGTCGGCGATGTCTTTTGTCGCATTCACTTTTGCCTGTTCTTTCATTTTACTGCCTAGCGATGAAAGCTGGTTTTGATCATTGATAAGATTTGAGAATGTCGATTCGAATTTTGAATCGAGTTCACGCTCACTGATCATGATTGCGCCGCCCTTATCGGCGATCGCTTTGGCATTTTTTGTCTGATGATCCTCCGCGACATTGGGAGACGGAATGAAAATCACCGGTTTCCCGACGATGCACAATTCCGACACCGACGATGCTCCTGCGCGGGAAATGATAATATCCGCTGCGGCGTATGCCAGATCCATCCTGTCGATGAATGATAATACCTGAATATTCTCTTTCGAACTGTGATGCTTGTATTCTTCGAAATACAATTTCCCACATTGCCAAACAATTTGGATTCCATGCGCAATAAAACTGACCAGTTCCTTTTCGATCAACTGATTGATCCGTCTGGAACCAAGGCTTCCTCCTAAAACCAGAAGTGTCTTACGATTTGGATCGAGATTAAAATAGCCAAAAGCATCTGTGCGCTTCGAATCGATCTCGATTAGGTCCTGGCGCACCGGATTCCCCGTAAGCACGATCTTATCCTTTGGAAAGAACCTTTCGAGGTTGTCGTACGCAACGCAAATGCGGTCGGCTTTCTTCGATAATATCTTATTGGTGATTCCCGGAAAGGAGTTCTGTTCCTGAATCAAAGACGGCACGCCGGCAGAGACCGCAGTCTGCAATAACGGACCACTCGCAAATCCGCCGGTTCCAATGGCAACATCAGGCCTGAATTTCCTAACAATGCCGCGCGATTTCCACAAGCTTGAGATCAGTTTTAACGGAAACATCAGGTTTTGAAAAGTCAGTTTACGCTGCAATCCGGCGATCCACAAACCTTCGATCTTATATCCTGCCTGCGGGACTTTCTGCATTTCCATCTTGTCACTTGCGCCGACAAATAAGAATTCGGCATCGGGATGACGCCGCTTCAATTCATCCGCGATGGCGATCGCCGGGTAAATATGCCCGCCGGTTCCGCCTCCGCTAAGTATGAATTTCAGCTTTCTCATTATTGTTTACCCATTACGGCGTTCATTGGATTGGATTTGTCGGTTATCGAAAATCCTTCAGCTTCGATGGTTGCCAGTTCCGCCTCGGCAGCTTCCTCACGGGCGATCTGTGCGTCGATCATTTTTTGAAGGATCGCATTGCGCTTCTCCTTTTCTTCAATTTCCTGCGCGATCTCTTCTTCTTTCTTGGTGACCCCGATGATGATCCCGAGCGCGATGCAAGTCATCCATATCGAACTGCCGCCGCTACTGATAAGCGGAAGTGTCTGGCCGGTTACCGGAAGTAATTCGACAGCGACTGCCATGTTGACCAAAGCCTGAAAAATTATCGGAAATCCCAGTCCGACGACTACGAGTTTCCCGAACAATGTCGTCGCTTTGTGTGCGGCGACAATGAACCTGAAAAACAATAACAGGTATATCACCAACACACCGAGTCCGCCGATAAGTCCCCATTCTTCCACGATAATGGCATAAATAAAATCGGAGGACGATTGCGGAAGGAAGTTTTTCTGAACGCTCTTCCCTGGACCGAGTCCGTAAATTCCACCTGAAGCGATTGCGATCTTTGCTTTTTCGATCTGGTAATCGTCTTCGTCCGGCTTGTCTGTTGCAAAATTGTCGATCCTTGAAATCCAGGTATCGACACGGTTTGGAAAAGCGTCGGGAAACGCCTTGGCGACTACAATGAAAAACACCAAGGCGATAATCCCAGCGCCTACTACAAACCCAATATATTTAAGAGGATATTTCCCAATGAACACCAACGTGATGACCATCGCGAATATGAGAGCTGCGGTTGAAAAGTTCGCAGGTAAGATCAGCATGATCGTGACAAAAACCGGAAGCCACAATTCCAATAACGAGCCTTGGAATGTCATTGGGGTTTCGCGTGTTTTCGACAGGTATCTCGCGACAAAAATCATAAGCACGATCGACGCGAGTGTAGATGTCTGGAACGTAATTCCGATGTATGGCAGCTGTATCCACCGGCTTGCATTTGCACCGTCGATCACCGTTCCTTTGAATAATGTATAGGCAAGTAAAACCCAGACAATCGGGAGTGCGATCCGCGAAATGCCACGGAAATAATGGTAAGGAACCTTGTGCACCCAATAGATCATGCAAAACCCGATAAAAATGTGCGCGAGATGTTTGACCAAATAACTCACCGTATTCCCGGTTCCATGGCTCATATACGCGAGGTTGCTGCTCGCGCTGAATACCGGCATAAAGGAAAACAGCGCCAGCAGGGCCACGAATGACCAGATGACTTTATCTCCTTTTAATTTTTCCAGCAATTCAACCATGGGTAGTGGATTTTAGATATTGGATTTTAGATTTTAGATTTCGATGCGTCTGACTGAATTATATCTTGACTTGTCATTTTCGATCTTGCACTTTCGACTTTCGACTTGGACTTTCGACCTTCGACTTTAAAGATTCTGCACCGCTCTTTTAAACTGTCTTCCCCTGTCTTCGTAATTTTCAAAAAGGTCAAAACTTGCACAGGCTGGCGATAAAAGCACCGTATCACCCTTTTCCGTTAGGCGCTGTGACATTTTCACGGCGTCGCTCATACTGCCGACTTCCACCATCATATCAACTACATTTCCAAATGTGTCGATGATCTTTTTGTTGTCGACACCAAGGCAGATGATTGCTTTGACTTTTTCATTCACCAGTGCCAGCAATTCGGAATAATCATTTCCTTTATCAACCCCGCCGACGATCCAAACTACGGGTGTCGTCATGCTGTCCAAAGCATAGAAAGTCGCATTGACATTCGTTGCTTTAGAGTCGTTGATATACCAGACATTCTGGATTTTCAGTACTTTTTCCAGACGGTGTTCGACACCCTGGAAATTGGAAAGGCTTTCACGAATCGTTTGCTTCCGGATCTGCATCAGCTTTGCAACAGAAGTAGCCGCCATGGCATTCTTCATGTTGTGCTTTCCTTCGAGGGCAATGCTTCCGGTTGGAATCGTGAACTCTTCTTCATTGATGTTGATTTCCATCATTTCATCCTGAATAAATGCTCCTTTGCCAGATGTTTTCATAAGCGAAAAGGGGATTAATTGTGCTTTGGTTTTGTTTTGGTTTAGCCACTTTTGGATTTCCTCGTCGTCTGCATCGTAAATGAGATAATCGTCCTGTGTCTGGTTCATTGTGATCCGAAATTTCGAATCGATATATTTTTCGTATTTGTAATCGTACCTGTCCAAATGGTCAGGGCTGATGTTTGTAATGATTGCGATGTGCGGCTTGTAATCGATGATGCCGTCCAACTGAAAGCTGCTTAGTTCGAGGACATAAAAATCGAAATTCTCATCGGCTACCTGCCATGCAAAGCTTTTGCCGACGTTTCCCGCAAGCCCGACATTCAGTCCGCCGGATTTCAGCAGATGATAGGTCAGCATTGTCGTGGTCGTTTTACCGTTGCTTCCCGTAATCCCGACCGTTATCGCATCGGTGAATTTTGATGCGAATTCGATTTCAGAAATGACAGGGATGTCCTTCGAAAGCAGCTTCTTTACAATGTCGGCCTTATCCGGTATCCCGGGGCTTTTCATCACCACATCGGCTTTGAGGATCTTTTCTTCCGTGTGTTTTTCCTCTTCCCACTCGATCTCATTAATGATAAGAACTTCTTTATAGCTGTCTTTTATCTTGCCCCCGTCGGAGAGAAATACGCTATATCCTTTCTTCTTTCCGAGTATCGCGGTACCGACACCACTTTCTCCGCCACCAAGTACAACAAGTCTTTTCATCGCAGTTTCAATGTGACGATTGACAGAATGGCGAGCAATATGGCAACCACCCAGAACCGGGTCACGATCTTACTTTCGTGATAACCTTTTTTCTGGTAATGATGGTGCAGTGGCGACATCAGGAAAATCCTGCGCCCTTCGCCATATCGCTTCTTGGTAAACTTGAAATAACTCACCTGAAGCACGACCGAGAAATTTTCAGCGAGGAAAATCCCGCATAACAGCGGAATCAACAATTCTTTCCTGACGGAAATCGCCAATACGGCAATTACTCCACCGATCGTCAGGCTTCCGGTATCGCCCATAAATACGGTTGCCGGATACGAATTGTACCACAAGAAGCCGATAAGCGCACCCACAAAGGCAGCGATATACACCGTCATCTCTCCCGAATTCGGGATATACATGATGTTCAGGTAATTCGAAAAAATGATATTACCCGACACGAACGTGAATATGCCAAGTGCAAGCACCGACACGGCGGACGTTCCCGCCGCTAGTCCGTCGATTCCATCGGTAAGGTTCGCGCCGTTCGACACTGCGGTGATGATAAAAATCACGATCGGGATAAAGATCAGCCATGCGTAATCCTGGTAATCGTCACCCATCCATTTCAGCGCTTCAGCATAATCGAGCTCATTATTTTTAAAGAAAGGAATTGTCGTTGAAGTGGATTTCTCCTCGATCGGAGCCTGGCTGATTAAATTTTCTGTTTGAACAAGCGGAATGTTCTGCTTTACAGTATCGCGCCTGATGGTGACACCCGGATCGAAATAAAGCACCGCACCAACGATGAGTCCGAGGCCGACCTGCCCGACAACTTTAAAAATTCCCTTTAAACCCTGTTTGTCTTTTTTGAAAATTTTGATGTAATCGTCGATGAATCCGATCGTACCCATCCACAAGGTGGTCACGATCAGTAGCACGATATAAATATTGTTGAGTTTCGCCAGCAGCAATACCGGAATCAACGTCGCAATGATGATTATCAATCCGCCCATTGTAGGAGTTCCCGCTTTTTTCGCCTGGCCTTCAAGTCCAAGTTCGCGAACTGTTTCTCCTACTTGCTGGTTCCTTAAGAAGTTAATGATCTTCTTACCGTAAATGGTTGAAATCATCAGCGACATCAGGACCGCAAGTGCCGAACGGAATGTGATATACTGAAACACGCCGGTTCCCGGGATGTTCAGTGTTTTGTCGAGGTATTCAAAAAAGTAGTAAAGCATACTATTTATTGAGTTGTGATAATATTTCCTTCACCGTTTCCATATCGTCGAAATCATATCGGACACCTTTAATCTCCTGATAAGTTTCGTGACCTTTCCCGGCAATCAGTATGATATCATCGGGTTTGGCAAGCTGGCACGCAAGCTTGATCGCCTGACGTCTGTCGGGGATTGCGATTGTCTTTTTATGATTCTGCGGCTCGACGCCATTTTCCATGTCGGATATGATGTCGTCCGGATCTTCGCTCCGCGGATTATCGGAAGTCAATATGAGCTTATCGCTCAATGTCGACGCAATATTTGCCATGATCGGGCGCTTTGCCTTATCGCGGTCGCCGCCACATCCGATAACTGTTATCAATTGCTCGTTCTTCGTGCGGATATCGTTGATTGTTTTGAGTACATTATCAAGTGCATCGGGTGTATGCGCGTAGTCGACGATTGCAGTAACTTTTTTGTCTGAAATAATATATTGAAACCGGCCGGATACACTTTCCAGCTCTGATATCAGCCGCAGAACCTCAATCTTCTCCAATCCCAGCTCAACAGCAGTGGCATAGATCGCAAGCAGGTTATACGCGTTAAATGTTCCGATAAGCCGTGTCCAGACTTCACTCTCGTTGATCTTTAAAAGCAATCCGCTCAATTGGCTTTCGAGGATTTGTGCTTTGTAATCGGCGTAAGTTTTCAGGGCATACGTCAATTTTCTCGCGCGAGTATTCTGAAGCATCACGATTCCGTTCTTGTCGTCGATGTTTGTCAGCGCAAAAGATGACACGGGAAGCTGATCAAAGAAGCTTTTCTTGACATCGCGGTATTCGGCAAAATCCGCATGATAATCGAGATGGTCGTGTGACAGGTTGGTAAACACGCCGCCGGCAAACTGAAGTGCTTCAGTACGCTTTTGATGGATTCCGTGAGACGACACTTCCATAAAGCAATACTCGGCACCGATAGAAGTCATCTCAGCCAGATACTTGTTGATCGTCAGCGGATCCGGTGTCGTGTGGGTCGCTTTATACTCCGTATCGTCAACCATGATCTTTACGGTTGATATCAATCCCGTCCTGTATCCGGCCTTCTTGAACAACTGATAGAGCAGTGACGCGATCGTGGTTTTACCGTTTGTACCCGTAATACCTACAAGCTGGATGTTGTGCGAAGGATTGCCATAGTAGTTGGCTGCTACATTGGCTAGTGCCGAATTCGTATTCTTTACCTGAATGAAAGTAACTCCGGCAGGCATGTCATCGGGAAATGTTTCGCAGACAATTGCAACTGCACCCAGACCGATTGCTTTTGGGATATAATTGTGTCCATCCGAAGCATTGCCGCGGATCGCAACGAACATATCACCGGCAGTGATCAGCCGCGAATCAAACTCGATCTTATTGACCGGAGTCTCAGTCGAACCTTTGACCGCTTCGATTGAAACCTTGTATAATATGTCTTTTAGTATGATCAAGATAATTCGAGTATGATGGTTTTATTTTTTCCTAATGGCTCGCCCGGTTTGATCGACTGCTTTTTTACTTTTCCATTTCCGATGACCTTTACCTTCAGCTTCAAATTCTCGAGAAGGGCAACGGCATCCATTCCCGGCATCCCTTTGACATTTGGAACCAGCTGTCGCGGCGTTTCGGCCATCGCGTAATATTTTGTAAAATTCTGCTCCTGTTGTTTGTTTGTGCGGTCAAGGCTGCGGATCTCATTCGTAGGTGGCGCATCGGTAAAGATCTTTTGGGCGATACGTTTAAAAACAGGCCCTGCGACATCGGCGCCGTAATAATTGTTCATCGAAGTGTCGGGATCGTGAACGACGACAATACATGAATATTTAGGCTTATCCGCCGGAAAGTATCCGACGAATGACGAGATATAGTGCTTTTCGGAACCACCGTTCTTAGCATAATTCGCCTGCGCGGTTCCGGTTTTTCCGGC
>CBDUBP010000024.1:0-15655 GCA_965365415.1 uncultured bacterium
TTTTCGGAGGATTTCGGCGCGCGAAGGTCCGACTCCTTTCAGGAATTCGATAGGTGTGTGAAGCAAGTCGTTGACTGAAACCATCGTGGCGAAGATAACCTTAAATTCGAAATTCGCGAAAGGTCAAACCGCATCATTTGCGTACATTTGACAGAATTAAAACTGCTATGAACAGATTCTTTTTGCTGCTGATTTTTATTTCATCAATTGGTTTTTCACAACAGCTTCAAAGTGTTGATTTTAAAAAAGTTAATGCTAAGATAACTATTGATACAACTTCGAGGAAAGTCAGTGGAAATGCTACTTTTGATTTCGAAATCCATCGCCTGACCGACACGGTACGGATTGATGCAATCGACATGGATTTTGCCAATGTAAAGATCAATGGCAAGCCAGTGAAATTCCGCTCGACGGGAAAACAGCTGCAACTTTTCGAAGGCTATAAAAAAGGAAAGAACAAAGTCACTTTTTCATACGAAGCGCAGCCAAAACAAACAATGTATTTCACCGGAAAGGGCGATACTTACCAGATATGGACGCAGGGCCAGGGAAAAAATACGAGTCATTGGCTTCCAAGTTTTGACGATGTCAATGAAAAGCTGGTTTTTGAAGTATCGGTTATGTTTGACAAATCGTTTAGCGTTTTGTCCAATGGAACTTTGAAGAAAAAGTCGATCGGTGAAAATGTGACATCTTGGGAGTATAGAATGAAACAGCCGATGAGCTCGTACCTGGTCATGATGGCAATCGGAAAGTTCGACAAAAAGACTTCAAAATCAGCATCAGGTATTCCGTTGGAGATGTATTATCAAAAAGGAGACGAATCAAAAGCCGACTGGACCTACAAATACACCAAGGCGATTTTCGACTATCTCGAAGATGAAATAGGAGTTAAGTATCCGTGGGAGATCTATCGCCAGGTTCCTGTGCGTGATTTTTTGTATGCGGGAATGGAGAATACGACGTCGACAGTTTTTGCGCAGGATTTTGTTGTTGACGAGATCGGCTATAACGATCGAAGTTATATTAATGTCAACGCGCATGAACTCGCGCACCAGTGGTTCGGTGATTTGGTAACGGCAAAGTCCGGCCAGCACCATTGGCTTCAGGAAGGATTTGCAACGTATTATGCTTTGTTGGCTGAAAGAAAGCGGTTTGGAGAGGATCATTTCAACTATCAACTTTACGGAATGGCGGTCGATCTGCGTGATGCGGCAAAAGCCGGCGATACGGTTCCGGTGCTTAATGAGAGAGCAAGCTCACTGACATTTTATCGCAAAGGAGCTTGGGCGCTGCATGTTTTGCGTGAGGAAATTGGCGCGAAAAATTTTGATGCGGCCATCAAATCTTATTTGAGAAAGCACTCATTCAAGAACGTAATCACAGAAGATTTTTTATCCGAGATGAGAAACGTTTCGGGTTATGATACGAAGCCGTTTGAAGAACGATGGCTAAAAAAGGGCGGATTCCTGTTTGATGAATCGATTGCGGTATTAAGGAAAAATCCGTTTATGAACCGTTTGCTTGAGGTACGGGCGATGACGCAATTGCCGTTTGAAGAAAAGCAGGATGAATTTCTAAAGCTGCTGAAATCCGATGCTTTTCATCCTATTAAGGAAGAGATCGTATACCAGATATCGGAGATTCCCATGAGCTATAAAGCCGATCTGATCACGGCTGCGCTTGCGACAAATGATGTTCACGTTCGGCAGGCCGTAGCAAGAACAATGGGTGGAATTCCAGATGATTCCTATCATGTTTTTGAGCCATTGCTGAATGATCCATCATACATAACAAGGGAAATTGCACTGAATATGCTTTATGGGCAATTCGTCGACAGGCGTTTTGAGATTCTCGACAAAACAGATGGAATGATTGGCCTGAACGACAAGAACCTGCGGATGCTTTGGCTGACATTGGCTTTATCGACCGACAGTTATCGCGACGATCAAAAAGTACATTATTATGACGAACTGATAGGATATACAAGTGCTGTTCATGAAGCGACGGTTCGGCAAAATGCACTTGAAAAATTATTCTATCTGAATCCTGATGATACGAATGTTCTGAAAGCGATCATTCCGGCGCTGACGCATCATCGCTGGCAGTTTTCGAGGTTTGCACGCGACAAAATCCGTGAATTGATCAAGGAGGATAAATATCGGAATTTTTATATGAAACAAGTTCCGTTACTCAATGAGAAGGAGCAATTCCAGCTTCACCGGCTGCTTTCTGAAAAACAGTCTTAAATCAGCGATTTGACTTCATTGCGGATATAAGCCAGGGCGGCGCTGCTCGCCGAAGGTTTGTCGAATTGATTGTCTAAAATCATTTCACGCAATTTTGACGCGCTGTCGACCGATTCATCAATTGAAGTCTCTCGAATCATTTGAATGGTCGCGTTCTTGGCTGTTGAAATCACGGTCCAGCATTCATCCGAAACATAGATCTGCTGTGCGAAATTGTGTTCGAATTCCTGCTCGATCTGTGCGGTGAGGAAGTTGGTATAATCGTCCTTATCGTCGGACATGGGTGCAACGCGTACCAATAATTTCGCAGGATCGATGCGTTCGAGGAACAAAGTCATTCGTTCATATGCCTGTAATCTCAGCGGCAGTGCGGATTTCCGACCGTCACGAAGCATACTGAACCGACGTTTCCTGTCTTCATTCTGAAGGAAAGTCTGGAAGGCATAATATGCGACACCGCCTGTAATTACGGCAGGGAGGCAATAGAACATGAGTTCGAGAATCTTATCGTCCATCGTTTTTTTTGATTTGATGTACAAAAGTAGGAATTTGAGCAAAACGCTTTAACACAAATTAGACAAAGATTAGAATGTTGCTTTCGTTTATTGAAAAAAAGTTACGGATGTAGATTACGGTTTTTCCTCATCTCGTTTTGTAAAAAGCTTTGTAGATTGGTCAAGGGGAGGGGGCCGGTGTTTATCCCTACTAAAAAATTCAATATCAGATTACGGTTTTTCCACATTTGACGTTAAATGATAGATTTGACTAGAGTTTACGCATCAATGTTTTCTGCATCAGCGCAGTTTTTCAAGCATGGATTGTAAACGCTTATTATCCTGATGAAAAAAATCTGCCTGTCAGGAATAAAAGTCAAAAACCTCATTTCATTATGCTCATCTAATCCGTAATTTTGACACCACTTTAAAACAACTATGGAACAGCATATCCGCCAGCTCAATGAAGCACAGCAAAAACCGGTGCTGCAGAAAGATGGACCAATGATCATCATTGCCGGTGCGGGCTCGGGAAAAACCCGCGTGCTGACCATTCGTATTGCGTATCTGATGAGCCAGGGCATCGATGCGTTCAATATCCTGGCGCTGACATTTACAAACAAGGCAGCGCGAGAAATGAAGAGCCGTATTTCCGCAATCGTCGGCAGCACCGAGGCAAAAAATCTTTGGATGGGAACGTTCCATTCTGTTTTTGCCCGAATCCTTCGTGCGGAAGCCGATAAATTGGGTTATCCATCAAATTTTACGATCTACGATACGCAGGACTCGGTGCGTCTTATTGGTGCGATCATCAAGGAAATGCAGCTCGATAAGGATATTTACAAGGCCAAGCAGGTTTTCGGACGGATATCATCTTATAAAAACAACCTGATCACAGTCAAAGCATATTTCAATAATCCCGAATTGATGGAAGCCGATGCAATGTCGAAAAAGCCGCGGCTTGGTGAAATCTATCAGCATTATGTCGACCGTTGTTTTAAAGCCGGCGCAATGGATTTCGACGACCTTTTGCTTAAGACCAATGAGCTTCTCAACCGCTTTCCGGACGTACTTGCGAAATATCAGCATCGATTCAAATACATACTTGTAGATGAGTATCAGGATACAAACCATTCGCAATATCTGATCGTACGTGCGCTATCCGATCGTTTCCAAAACATCTGCGTTGTAGGTGATGATGCGCAGTCGATCTATGCATTCCGAGGTGCGAACATCAACAATATCCTGAATTTCCAGAAGGATTACGAAAACGTGCAGACCTACCGACTCGAACAAAATTACCGGTCGACGAAAAACATCGTACAGGCCGCAAACTCGATCATCGATAAGAACAAAACCAAACTGGACAAAGTGGTGTGGACGGCCAACGATGACGGCCCGAAGATCAAAGTCCACCGCAGTGTAACCGACGCCGAAGAAGGCCGGTTTGTCGCGGCGACCATTTGGGAGGAGAAGATGAACCACCAAATGAACAACGGTGATTTTGCGATCCTCTACCGAACCAATGCACAGTCACGTGCAATGGAAGATGCACTGCGCAAACGTGATGTCCCGTACCGGATTTATGGCGGATTGTCGTTTTATCAACGGAAAGAGATCAAGGACGTACTTTGTTATTTGAGACTTGTGATCAATCCAAAGGATGAAGAGGCGCTGATCCGGGTCATCAATTATCCGGCGCGCGGCATCGGTGATACGACGATCGATAAACTGACTGTCGCCGCAAATCATTATAAAGTTTCGATGTTCGAGGTGATGGAAAATGTCGATAAGATCGATCTCAAACTTAATCCTGCAACACGCAGAAAACTGGCGGATTTCGTGCTGATGATTAAAAGTTTCCAGGTGATCAACGAAAATCAGGATGCATTTTATGTCGCGGATCACGTCACAAAAAAAACCGGCCTTGTCCAGGAACTTAAAAAAGACGCAACGCCTGAAGGAATCGCCCGCATCGAAAACATTGAGGAATTACTCAACGGTATGAAGGATTTCGTGGAAGGGCAGAAAGAAGTCGTGGATTCACGTGGTTCACTGGCCGAATTCCTTGAAGATGTCGCACTTGCAACTGATCTCGACAAAGATACCGGCGATGACGACCGCGTCGCACTGATGACGATCCATCTCGCAAAAGGACTTGAATTCCCGTATGTTTTTGTGGTCGGAATGGAAGAAGATCTTTTCCCGAGCGCAATGAGCATGAATACGAGAAGCGAATTGGAGGAAGAGCGAAGGCTTTTCTATGTTGCTTTGACACGCGCAGAGAAGCAGGCGTACCTGACTTACGCGCAATCGCGATATCGCTGGGGAAAACTGACCGACAGCGAACCGTCGCGCTTTATCGACGAGATCGAGAGCCAGTACCTCGAATATTTATCCGTTCCCGAAAATAATTACCGATATCGTCCGTTGGTCGACAATGATATATTTGGCGATGTCGACAAATCGAAGTTGCGGCTGGCGAAACCCGTCAATGGCGTGCCGCCAAAACGTGACGTCGACGAGCCTTCGCCTGTAATCCGTCGTTTAAAATCGATGGCTTCAAACCTGACGGGTGGGAAACCGAACTTGTTTGATGATAAACTTACTGTCGGAAATCTGGTCATGCATGAGCGATTCGGAAAAGGTGAAATTCTAAGCCTTGAAGGCGCCGGCGCGGATCGCAAAGCGGAGATTAAATTTGAAGTTGGCGGGATTAAAAAACTGTTGTTGCGATTTGCGAAGCTGGATGTGATTGGTTAGCAGTCAGTTGTCAGTTTGCGGCTTACGGTTGACAGTAGTTGAAAGGTTATTGGCGGAATATTTCTTTGATTGGGAAATTTTGGTTAATTTAAAGACGACAGTCATAAAGTCAAAAGTCTTAAAGTCGAAAGTCTCAAAGTCCTAAATCTCAAAGTCCTAAATCTTAAATCTTAAATCTTAAATCCGACTTCCCGCCATGAGCCAATTCATCAAGATTTACCCCGAAAACCCCAATGAAGCTGCGGTTGCTAAAGTCGTAAAGATCTTGCGCGATGGCGGGCTGATTATTTATCCTACGGATACTGTTTACGGACTGGGTTGCGATATCACCAATTCGAAAGCTTTGGAACGCATTGCCAAGATCAAGGGAATAAAGCTCGATAAGGCAAATTTCTCGTTCGTCTGCAGCGATCTAAGCAATCTGTCTGACTACGTCAAGCAGATCGATACCGCCACATTCAAGATCCTTAAACGGTCGCTCCCGGGACCTTATACTTTCATTCTGCCGGGGAACAACAATCTTCCCAAAGAATTTAAAAAGAAGAACACTGTCGGTATCCGCGTTCCCGACAATAACATCACGCTCGAGATCGTCCGCCAGCTGGGAAATCCCATCGTATCTACGTCAATCTACGATGAAGATGAAGTTTTGGAATATTCTACAGATCCCGAACTGATCTTTGAAAAATGGCAAACGCGGGTCGATGCCGTAATCGACGGCGGATATGGCGACAACATCCCATCAACGATCATTGATCTTTCGGGGTATGAACCTGTTGTAGTCAGGGAAGGGAAAGGCGATCCAGATATTTTTTAGGAGTAAAAAGAAAGTTACAAAGTGACAAAGTGACAAAGATTTGTTCATCTTCAGCTAAAATTCATTATTATCCACCAACCTTGGTGACTTAGCGCCTTCGCGGTAAAAGTACCAGTATCAAAAACGAAAAAAGCGCCTCATTCGAAGCGCTTTTCTATTAAAAACAAGATGATTATTTCTTCGCAAGGTTTTTCATTTCCTTTTCGATCATTTCGTAGAACTGGTCGATCTTAGGCATAACGACAATCCTCGTACGACGGTTGATCTGACGGTTCTCGGCCGAGTTGTTCTCTACCAACGGAACATATTCGCCACGTCCTGCCGCAACCAGCTGCTTTGGCGGAACATTCAGCTCCTGCAATACACGGATGATGGATGTTGAACGTTTAACCGAAAGATCCCAGTTGTCCAGCAAGATACCATTTGACTTATACGGCACATTATCGGTGTGTCCTTCAACCATGCACTCGAAATCCGGTTTGCTGTTTACGACCTTCGCCACCTTTGCCAGGATTTCCTTAGCACGGTCGCTTACGACATAACTTCCCGAACGGAACAACAGCTTGTCTGCGATCGAAATGAATACAACGCCTTTTTCAACATTGATCTGGATGTCGGGATCATTTATGCCAACAGAACTTTTAAGACTGCTTACCAGCGCAAGTGTCACCGAATCCTTTTTGGTCAAAGCATCTTGCAAACGAGAGATCTTAAGATCTTTTTCCTTCATGCTTTCAAGTGCTTTCTCAATATTCTCCGCGCCTTTGGTTGTCAGCGTGGTCATATTGCCCATATTGTTGATCAGGTCGTTGTTATTCTTTTTGAGGTAATCCACCTGTCCCATTAAAGTTTCTTTCTCAGACAGACATGTATTGAGTTTGACTGTTGCAGTATTCAGCAAATCCTGTAGTTCTTTGTTTTTCGTCTCGCACGCAGCGAGCTTCTTTTTGGTTCCGCACGATGTCGACAACATCGCAATGACGGACAGTGCTAAAAAGATTCTTTTCATTTGATTGGAGTTTAAATTGCCTCACAAATTTAACAGTTTTTGCGGGGCATTTCTTCTATTCCCACTTAAACTATTGTTAAATGAGTTCCCGGAAAACCTTTTTGCCTTTTACGAAATATTGCCACACGATGCTGTTAATGCGATAGTAATCGGTTCGCTGATATTTCTCACGTTTTCGACGGAACCGCGTATAAGTGGCGTAAAACGAAAAATGTGCATGGATAATCGAAAAGCAGTGAGCCGGCTTCAGCTGAAACAGAAATTTGATTCCGGCGATACCATCTAGAACAAGCCTTGACAAAATTATGGGCAACAGATGGTCAGACGGAAGATTCTTTGCGAGCATGCAGAGCGAATTCCTGAAATTGAGGTAAGTCTTATGCGGTTTCGATTCGTGAAGCGTCGCGCCGCCCACGTGATATACTTTCGAATTCGAACAATGCCAAATCACATGATTCCGGTTGAATGCACGCCAGCACAGGTCAATTTCTTCCTGATGTGCAAAAAAATCGCGATCAAAACCACCAAGCTCGTCAAAGACCTCTTTTCGAATGAAAAAACAGGCGCCCGATGCCCAGAAGATCGGGCTGTCATTATATTGATGGTGATCCGCTTCGGTGGTTGAAAAGATCCGCCCACGGCAAAATGGATAGCCATATTTATCGATAAAACCTCCGGCCGCACCGGCATATTCAAATCTGTTCTTTTGTTTAAAATCGAGGATTTTTGGCTGGATGATCGAAATCTGCGGATTCGCAATGAAAGCGTCGATAGCGGGCTGCAGCCAGTTTTCGGTGACTTCAACATCCGAATTGACAAGCACGTATATATCTTCTCCGACAGATTTCAATGCTTCATTGTATCCCGCGGCATATCCGAGGTTTGAAGTGTTTTGAATGATCTTGATCTGGGGATAATTCTGTCGTACAAAATCCACCGAATCGTCTGTCGAAGCATTGTCGGCAACATAGATTACCGCGCCGGATGAATGTTTTGCGACAGACGGCAGGAACTGTTCAAACAGCTTACGTCCGTTCCAGTTTAGAATGACCACGCCGACTGTCATTCTGCAGCGACCATTTGATAATCGGGCAACTCACGAAGGAACTCATATCGCGAATTTTCGTGGTCCATCCGGCAGAAGAAATGTTCTATCCCGTTGGTCACCATCAGATAAGCGGCATCGAGTGTCATGTTATACCGGGCAATCTGGTCGAAGGTCATCTGTGTAATCGCAATTTCGGGCGCCTTGCATTCCACCAAGATATTGATGCGGCCGCTGGGTGCAAAGACAACCGCATCGTATCGTTTTACAGTGCCGTTCAGCCGTACAACTTTCTCGACATTGACAAGTGATTTCGGATATTTTTTAGATTCAATCAAAAACCTGACGGTATGCTGGCGTACCCATTCTTCGGGCGTCAGGACGACAAATTTCCGGCGGATCTCATCGAAGACCGTCATCTTTCGTCCATCATTCCTGAACCTGAAATCGCATTCCGGAAAATTCAGTTTAAGCATGTGCAAATAAACAAAATTATTATTTCAGGGTCGGCCGCAAAACGCTATTTTTGGACGTTTCAGAAAAGAAAAAAATTGGAAGAAGTCCTCAAGATTGTTAACGATATCAAGGCCGGCCAAATCAGTCCGCTGTATTTCCTGATGGGCGAGGAGACCTATTACATCGACAAGCTGTCGGAGTTTATCGAAGAGAATATCCTCAGCGAGGAAGAACGCGGGTTTAACCAAACGGTTTATTATGGCCGCGACGTTTCGATCGACGACATCGTATCGGCAGCGCGACGTTTCCCCATGATGGCCGAGCGGCAGGTGATCATCGTCCGTGAAGCGCAGGATCTGATAAAGACCATCGACAACCTCGTTCCGTATGTCGAAAATCCGATGCCGTCAACAGTGCTTGTCATGTGCTATAAATATAAAGAACTCGATAAGCGTAAAAAACTGCGGAAAATTATCGAGAAGAATGCCGTGGTATTCATTGGTAATAAACTGAAAGAATATCAGGTGCCGGATTGGATCAAAAGAATCCTCTCCGGGAAAAATTATGCGATCGAACCAAAAGCGGCAGCGATGCTGACTGAATTTCTCGGGAATGATTTGGGGAAAATCAGTAATGAACTCTACAAGCTGCAGATCATTCTGCCGAAAGGGTCGACCATTACAGCCAAACATATCGAAGAAAATATCGGCATCAGCAAGGATTACAATAACTTCGAGATGACTAGCGCGATCGCCGAGAAAAATCAATTAAAAGCTTATCAGATCGCCGACTATTTTGCACACAATCAAAAAGACAATCCTTTACTGCTGACGACCGCCATGCTGTTCAACTTTTTTTCAGTACTGCTTCAGTATCATGGCCTCAAGGATAAAAGCCAGAAAGCATCGATGGCATCGCTCAAAATGGGCTACCCGCGTTTTCTGGAAATTTCGGCAGCATACAAGCATTATCCGATGAAAAAGACCAGTGCGATCGTTTCTGCGATCAGGGAGACCGATGTAAAATCGAAAGGAGTCCATTCAAATGCCGCATCATCCGATCTTCTCAAAGAACTGCTCGTGAAGATCTTCAATTAGGTAATTTTATAAAACGATAAAATAATTCTGTAACACGACCAAAGGCTAAAGAATGTAATTTTACCATACTGATTACGTTCCGAACAAGACGGATTTCTCTATCCTAGGATACAGATTTTCATGATTGATTGGTTACTTAGTTAGTTTGAAAGGGGCAGCCGTTTTGGTTGCCCTTTTTAATTATATCTTGATGTGCCCCCAGTTCTCGCCCGATTTGATCCGGTAAAGCTGCATTTCACTGATGCCGAATTCTTTCGCGAGCATTTTCATGCGCGTTTTGCGGTTCGGATCGGCAAGCCGTTTTTTCAAACGGATAACCTGCGTGCTGTTTAACTTGCTGATTGGCGGCGTGATTCTGCGCTTTGCATAACGTTCGATGTTCTTCGGACTTTTTAGCGCGTGTGCAAGCATCACATCGCGGGGAACCCATTTTAAATTGGTGTAGTGGTCGTTGGTTTTGTCGTGATCGATATGGATCACATTTGTGGCATCCGGCGGTTTTGGCAGGAAAAGGTCGGCGATCGCGCGATAAAGGTAGATGGTCTTGTAACGCATCTTCTGATTTTCATCGCGGAATTTGTAGGTAAATGCACGATAACCTTCGACAGTACCGCCCTTGATTTCACGTCCGTGCAAAATTTCCTCAGCGTAACTTACGAGCCTGCCATGATTTGATACGGCATATTTTAACTTCATCGGTTGTTCGATGGGAAGTTGTTTGAATTGCTCACCTGCATATAATCTTATCATTCAATAAAACTTGGGGGTTATTTTTTTGGAACACGAATTTACGAAAAAAAGCAACGCAGAATCGATTTATCAGTAAATTTCACGGACAACGCTTTGATGGACGTAACCTCTCTGTTTATCAGGCGTTTGTATATGAAGCCAGTCATTGCTCTTTCCGAGGCAAATTAATGGATCCGTGCTGGTCAGTGTCCGCAATATCCCGGCATCGTTTTCGGGCGACACCCTGATGTTCGCTTTCCTGCTCTTGATTTTGACGAGTGACGGATGTTTCAAACCAAATCCTTTAAATGAGATCTGTTTCGGCTGATAGATATATGGCAAAGGATCGACTGCACCCGCGCGATAAATTCCGAAGTGCAGATGTGGCGCACCGCCTTTTGCGTTACCGGTATTGCCGACATATCCGAGCACTTCACCTGCTTTGACGCGCTGGCCGCTGCTGACGGCAATGCCATCGAGATGCGCATAATAGATTGAGTTCCCGAAAATTCCCTCGCGAAGCCAAACCTGTTTTCCGCCAAGTCCCTGATTACCTGTAAACGATACGATTCCGTCCGTCACCGCAACCACGGGAGTGCCGCGTTTGGCAAATATGTCGACACCTTCGTGCCTGCGCTTTCCGCCATCGCGAACAGCACCCCAAAAACTCTGGATCGCTGAATTGCCTTTTCCGGCAACGGGAAAACCATATGACGGGTTCTTGTTGACGAGAATGGCGAACTTTGCGTTTGCGCGGATTTCAGGCTGGATGATCAATGAATAATATCCGGTTTGCGCAACTTCAAATTCCAAAGATGATGCAATCGGATCGGCTGTAGCGATGATTCGTGCGCCGTCGAACAAATCGGCAAACACGCGGACATCCGCAAGGCTTTTATTGATTGCAATGTTGATTTTTTCGCCTGCCTCCGCTTTAAAGCGATAGCTGTAGATACTGTTGTTGATCGGGTTAAAGCTGCCAGTTTCCTTGTATGGAAGATCGATTAAAAGACCGTTATCTGCCGCACCCCGGAATTCGGATTCCCAGTCGGCAAACAATTCCTTATTTTCTTTGAATTCCCGCTTGTAAACATCGCGGGCTGATGGTTGGACAATCGAATCGGTAAGTTTTGTGATTCCCGAACATCCTGCGAGCACCGTTATTGCAAGTAGGGCAACGGCGGTGCGGGTAAGCATTTTCTTTTTCATTGGCGCGCCGCTTGGCAGAAATTATGCCACATCGATAATCCTATAATGAAAACGGCAAATTTTATAAGCCTTTTAACCAATCGAATGGCGAAATTTATATGAAAACGAAAATCATGAGAAACATAGCAAGATTTTTAATGATGATTTGCCTTGTCGGATCCGCTCTTGTGTCATGCAGGAACAATGAGCCCCGCGATACGGAAAGCGGCCAGGGAGACAACTTCGATCAGAATCATCCGATGGAAACTGAAGGATCCCACGCGCCTGTCACTGATACGACGGGCAACGCGCCGACACAGACAAGCCCGACTAATAATTAGGGCAGAGTTTACAGTTGACGGTTTACAGTTTACGGTTGGCAGCGGGCAGACTCACAAAAGGATGTAAACTAAATTTTCTAAACCATCTAAACCATCTAAACTATCTAAACTATCATTAACTATTAATTAAATAACCATGGAATCAACCAACAACCCACAAGACGACTGGAATCGCTTTGAAATGAACGAACGCGACAACGACGATCTTCGCGATAACCTCGAGGAAGATTCGGAAATCGAACGCGAAACCGATGCCGAAGACGATGAACCCGGAGATTGGGGTGTCGTCGATCCGCAGGAACATCCTGGACTGCACGATTCGAACGATCCTACAGCACCGGGAAGCGCGGTGTAATTTTAAATTTTAAATTATAGATTTTGAATTAGATGCGCGGATTGGATTTGGTAATTCGGCAAATATTCAGCGGTGTCAAATCTTAAATCCAAAATCCAAAATCTAAATTCCAATATCTCCATGCCTTGGTACAACGGCGACTATCCGCCATCATATAAAAACCAGCCCAAAAAACTGCGCGAAAAAGCCGTCGAGATCGCCAATGCCATGCTCGAAGAAGGAGCCGAAGAAGGTGTGGCGATCGCAACGGGTTTGAAACGCGCCCGGGAATATTTTGATGAACACGGCGAAAATCCCGAAGACGAATCCGATCAATCGAGGTAAATCTGTTTGACGATCGCCGTTCCATTGGCGGTCAGCCGGACGAAATAAATGCCTTTGACGTGATGGATCTCAGACAATGGGATCACTATTTCGTTGGAAAAATCGTGCGATGACAATTGGACACCTGAATATATTCTTTGCCCAAGGATATTGTATACTTCCACTTGCGCGATCTCTGAGTTTCCGAGCTCACAATTGATGCGTATGGATTCACGATCGACGCTGACATCAAACTGATCACAAATGATTTCAGGATCGGAATTCCTTGCCGAACCCATTTTGATGATATCGAAACTGTCGACAATCGCACCTGTTGATGAAAGATATTTACATGCAAGGTTATCGCCATTGATATCAATTATCAATGAACATGCTGTTGTGAGATTGCTCCATGCCATCGCCGGCATCGGATAACCCGACGAAGATGAGCCGCCTCCGCCGCCGGAAGTGCCACAGACTGCGTAAACGGTTCCATCATACGGAGGTGATTTGATGAAATTATTCGATGCTGGGCTGATTTTCATTGAAGAAGTAAATGTCGATGCGATTCCGTAGTGTCCTTTGATCAGGTAACTGCGTTCGTTGTTATGAGAATGACCTGCGAGTACGAGATCGACGTGGTGATTGTCGAACAGCGGAACGAGATTCTGCCGAATATTTTTGGAATCAATTGAAGTATCACTATCATGCGAACCTTTTGTATACGGCGGATGATGCATGTAAACCACTGTCCATCGCTGCGTGTTCGCCGCAAGATCGTTATTGAGCCACGTATACATTGGGCTTCCCGGATTGTTCAGCGCTCCAAAAGAGTCGAGGGAAACAAAGTGGATGTTGGCATAATTGAATGAGTAGTATTTCGGCGATCCCGACGCCAAGCCACCGGATTCTCCGCTTTGCGGTACCGAAAAGATCGAAAAATACGGGAAATTGGTCGTCATTGATTCAGGCCCGAGATAATCCACTTGCGCATAATCGTGGTTTCCCGGCGACGGAAACAGCGGCATGTTTTTAAACTGATCGGGATATTTATTAAACACATACGATTGAAACTCCGCATCCAATCCGTTCTGATAAGCATTGTCTCCAAGCCAAAGCCATAAGTTCGTCGGTGTCGATCCCGCATAAGAGGTATACGCATTGCGCACCGCTGTTTGCGATGACGACCCGTTTCCGAAATCGCCAATCACCCAAATTCTTACAGGCATCGTGGTTCCCGTCGGAGGCGCCGTATGAAAATTGTTCTTATCGTCTCCCTGCAGTGTAATCGCAGAATTTCCAATCGAATAATAATACTTTGTCGCCGGATTCAAACCAGTGATGGTAACGATGTGTTCTTTGGTTATGAGTGCATCTGATATAGTATTTCCATACGATAACGTGGTTCCAAACTGCACGACACTATTGCACGCTACATCGGTGCGCCAGCGGACAGTTACACTGTTCGGACTCAACTTTTGCAAATATGCGCCACGCGTGACGGCCGCCGTTTCGGGAGTGGTTCCCTGTGCATACAGTTTTGCGTTAAAACTCACATCGGAACTTGTCGCAGCCTGCTGATGAACCTCGACGGCAAGAACATTGGTTCCACTCAAAAGCAGTGATGGATTGACGGAACTCGTATACCATTGCGTCTCGCTTCCGGTGCTTCCGCCGGCGTATGTATCGTATGAAACAGTTCCGGACGTCATATTGCTTCGATAAATTTCGGTGCCGTTCAGATAGACAACCGCTCCATCATCGCGAACCAATTCGAGCATCAGGTTGTCAAAAGCTGACGGATTATTAACCGTAAATGATTTCCGGAAATAGGTCGTCACATATTTATTACTTGAATTTGGCCCGAAGCTTACAATCGTCGCTTCATCACCGTCGCCATAGCCAAATTCGGCATTACCCGAATTCCACGCGCTGTCATCAAAAGAGATCGCACGCCATGTGGTTCCCTGATTCGTTCCATTATCGAGGTATTTCCACGATGCATTCTCTGCTATGAAATTCCCGCTTTCGACAGAAGTCGTCGTAAAGTTCGCTGAATTGCTGAACGGGCTTGCAACAGCACATTGTGCCTGGACCTGAAATTCGTAATTGCTGTTTGAGGTAAGTCCACCGACCGATATTGAAACAGAAGACGATGTAGATGACGTCCAACCCGGAATGCCGACAATTCGATACTGAATGTTATATGCCGAAGCACCCGAAACGGCATTCCACGACAGTGTTGCGGATGTCGTACTAACGGAAGATGCGGATAAGCCGGTCGGTGTTTCGCATGAATCTGATGACGTCGTGAAGTTCACCAATCCGCTAAATGTACCTGTAACCGAACATACCGCCTGAACCCGAAATTCATAGTTGCTGTTCGGGATCAGGCCGGAGATTGATAGGGAAGTTGTTGCCGATGCAGCATCCGTCCATGTTAATGAACCGACGATCCTGTATTGGATATTATAATTTGTCGCTCCCGAAACCGCCTGCCAGCCTAAAACGGAAGACGATGCCGTGATGGACGATGCTCCGAGGTTCGTCGGTGTGCCGCACGGTTCGGGCGCGGTTGTAAAGTTTGATGAGGAACTGAAGCCACTGGTACTTCCGCATACGGCCTGAACCTGGAACTCATAATTGTTGTTTGATACCAATCCAGTCACCGATTTATTCGTTGTTGTAGAAGTTGTTGAAATCCACGCCGGTGCCCCAACAATGCGGTATTGTACATTGTAACTTCCGGCACCCGAAACGGCGCCCCATGAAAGTGATGAGGTCGATGTCGTAATTGAAGTTGCACTTA